>CAYNVI010000036.1:0-17090 GCA_964400585.1 uncultured Pirellulaceae bacterium
GTAGCGTTCGCGGAGCGTCGTTTCCTTCTCTTGATCTTCGGGAACCGGATACTCTTGGAAGTTTCGTTCGATCGGCACCAGCGGCGCGAACTCTCGGACAAAGACCGTCCCCAATTCCTGTTCGGGCCAGTCTAGGATCACTTGCTGATCGCGGTACTGCATCCGCCACGCTTCGAGCACTTCCTCTTCCTGTTCGCTGACCAACGTTTCCATCACCTCATGCGAAGCATCGTTCGGGTGGGTCGGCATCTGCGAGCGAATACTGGTAATCGCGCTGGTGGCCGAGTCGAGCTTGGAAGCTTCTTCCTGGTACGCCGCAAGGAGGTTCCCGGTGGCCATCCACCAGACGCCCAGGGCGATGACGGTGACGAGACCGCAACCGATCCAAAACCCGTGTTTTCCGAGTTTGGCGAGCAATTCTTTGAGTTGATCCATGGTCTCACGCTCGTTGGCGAACCGCGAAAAAGGGAACCGCGAAAAAGGGAACCGCGAAAAAGGGAACCGCGAAAAAGGGAACCGCAAGCAGGCCCGCTGGGTGCCGTCGCTGGCGTCCCCTCGGCGGGCAGGTTCGTGGAGGAATGAAAAAGGGGAGGAGGGAAAAGTTCAGTCGGTTTAAGGATTGCTGGCGACGTCGTCACTGGACAGGCCTTGGCCTTCTTCTTCGGCCTGCTGGGCCGCTTCTTCAGCCGCCTTCTCGGCCGCTTCTTGCTGACGTTTCAGGCGAACGCTCAGAGGCGTTTCGATCCAACACAGCTGGAACACGAATTCTTGTCGGCGGACCTTCAACATCGGAGGCTCTTTCGCTTCGCCTCCCGCTTCTCCCGGTCCCGCGCCGCCCGGTCCCGCGACACTGCCGTAGCCGCCCTCCGCCATCGCCCCGCTACCGCCCATCTCACTACCGCCCAGCTCACCGCCGTAGCCGCCCGAGCCGGCGCCGCCCGGGCCATAGCCCCCCATGCCGTCAGTCCCTGGGGGCGGCGGAATGTAATCGGGATTGCGGACCGAAACCTCTTCCGGCCGGTTATCGGAAATCAGCATCGGATGCGCAATCCCCAGCTCCTGCATCGTGAAAGTATGGAGGTTGCCGTCGACGTCGGGCAGCTGCACCTGACCGGTCAAAAAGTTATGCATCAGCGTCCGGCGGATGTGGTTGTTTCCCTCGAACCCGACCCGTTCGGTGCTGTTGTAGTCGTGGTAACCTCGCAACTCGATCACCCAGCCCGGCCCCTCGGGACCGACGGGGGTTGCCCCTTCGTCAAAACTTTCGGGCAGCGGATTGTCGGTCAGCTTCGCCCAGTTCCGCATCTCCTCGACGTAGTGGTTGGCCCGCCGCTCGTCGAACCAGGAGGAGAGGTCCTCGTAGTACCGCGTATCGAGGCTGGTGATGTAGATATCCTTGCGGTCCTCAAACGGCACCTCTTGGGGACTGGGCAACTTGCCATCGGGATAGTCGGTCCGGGGGACCATCGCCATCACCGCTTTCTGCATCTCCATCCACAGCAACCGCCGTTCGCTGTTGCCGGAGACCTCGTTGCCGATCTCCTTGAGGTAGACCAGCCGGGCCTTGAGGTCATCGAATTGGCCGGTATGGGTGGAGCTGTACGACTTCGCTTGATCGACCTGCGAGGTCGCCGCTTGCCAGTCCTCCGGATGGGTCGTCGCCCAACTCCGCTGGACAAAGAAGTAATGGCCGGTCAGCCCCAGCAACAGCGCCGCGACGGCGGCCAGGGCCCACGGTTTCTTGGCCCGCACCATCCGTTCGACCAGGATCTCGTGCGGGATCAGGCTGGTTTTGATCGGCGCCTTGCCGAGCGACTGGAGGGCCAAGCCGTAGCAGACGCCGAAGGTCGGGGCATTGTCCCGGAACGAGGGGATCGTGAGGACCTCCTCGCCATCGAGGCGATTAAAGCGATCGACCAGATGGACTTCGTATCCCAGGTTCTTGCCCAGGTATTGGGCCAGCCCGGGCATTTTAACCGTGTTCCCGGAGATCAGCAGTTCGGAGATCTCCGCCTTCTTGTGAATGCTTTTGAAGAACCCGATCGACCGCTGCAGTTCGGTCACCAAATCATTGAAGACCGGCCGCATCGTCTGGAAGACCAGCTTCGGGTCCTCGGCCTCCCGCGCGTTCCGTTTCAGGTGCTCCGCCTTGGCGAAGGTCAGCTTCAGGTCCTTGGTCAGCTGGCGGGTGAAGTGGTTCCCGCCGATCGGCATGCTCCGCTGCCAGATCCGAAAGCCGTTGGTGATGATCAGGTCGGAAGAATCGGTGCCGATCGACAGCAGGACGGTCGAGGAGGGCGGATTCTCTGGATCGAACGTCTCCTGGGCGAGACGCTCGTCCATCCGGTCGTAAGCCAGCATGTTGTAAAGCGCCAGCGGCGTCAGCTGGATCATGTCGACTTCCAAGCCGGCATCCTGCAGCGGCTGGAGCTGCCGGTACGCCTGCTCGCGCTTCATCGCAAACAGCCCGACTTCCGATTCGAGCGCGTACCCTTCCTCGATCACGCTCCCCGGCATCACCTGGAAATCCCAGATCACGTCTTCCAGATCAAAGGGGATCTGCTGACGCGCTTCGTACCGGACAATGTCGCTGATCTTCTTGGCTTCGACCGGCGGCGGCTTGAAAAACTTGGCCAAGCCCGACTGCCCGGGGACGCTCATCGCGATCTTCGTCCCCCCCGACGTATCGTTCCGTTCCAGGAACTTTTCCAACGCCTCCCGAACCAATGTTTCGGGGTCGGCTTCGGGTTGACTGAGGATCTTCGGATACTCGATATAATCGAAGCCCTCGGCCACCACCTCGCCGTCGACCAACCGGCAGCGGAGCGCCTTCAGGGCCGAGTGGCCGATTTCGATTCCCCAGACCGCGTTCGGGTTCGCCATGTTTTCCAGATCCTTGATCACACACCAGCGGGCGGCTACTGTTGCCGGTTTCGCGCGGGTGTATCGACTCGGTAGACGGATGCGAATCGGTTGTCGTGCCCGCGTCGCCCTCCGTAAAGAAGGCCTCGCCGAACCGCACGTTCCGCCAACCGATCCAAGTGAGATGAGATTTCAGTGGTATGATTTGGCTGGGTTGCCCGCCGCGACTGCGTTCCCAGTCGTGGCCGCGTTCCCCATCAGGACTCCGTCCCCGGCCTCAGCCGAGTCACGGTAGCCACGCCCGCATCGGTAGAAAAGATTTCAAAATGCTGACGTTTCCTTACGTCCAGTGTATCGCCGGCAACCATCTCAAGTCAAATATTAACCTGCTATGCCGCCTTTAGAAGAGTGTTGTGTTCTGATTCCCTGTAATACGTTGGAGGATTTTCCAGCGGAATTAGCGGACGCGGCGGCCAGGGGCCTGCTCGCCGCCTGGACCGCGCCCTGGCATCCCCAGCTGCTGGCGGCCAGCGGCAAGATCCCGGCCTGGTACCGGGCCGACACCCCGCCCCCTCCCTCGGTGGGCCGCGTGTTCTTCCTGCCGGAGGTCTCTCAGGATCTCCTCCCCCACGATTTCGAGACGACGCACGCCCCCGAAGCGGCAGGGATCGTGCTGACCGCCACGCACCGCCGCGACTTCCTGCAGGCACCGCCCTGGTCCCGCTGGGGCTGGGACCTGACGCGCGACGCTCCCCCCGAACCCTCCGCCGAACCGTCCGCCGAGCAGCGACCGGTCAGACCGGCCGACTTTTTCGCGCTCGGCTACACGCTGCTGCAAGTGCAGCTGATGACCCGGCAACTCCGTTACACCAGCAATCTGGATGAACTCGATTTCGCCGAACAGGCGGTCTCCGCCGCCCGGGCGTGGGAAGCCGGCCGCCCCGCCGAAGCGGCCGCAGCCCTCCACCGCGCGTTCGACATGCTGGCCGAGGAACGCGACCATTACTTTGCCTCCGATCCCCATCTGGTCGACTTGACGCTGCTGGCCGAATCGACCCTCGGCGGGGGCCTCGCAACCACCCTGGCCGATCCCAGCCCCCGCAACCTGCTGATCGATGCGGCCCTCGCCGAACAGCTCCAGCAGCAAGCCCCCGCGGAAGTCGACACGATCCGACAGCGGCTCGCCGCCGGGACCCTCGGGCTCGCCGGCGGGGCCAGCCCGCTGCCGATCTCGCTCGATCAACTGACCGCCTCGGAAGTAGCCGAGTGGGTGGCCGACGGGAAGGACCGCTTCGCCCAAGTGTTCGGGACGATGCCCGACGCGTTCGCCAAATTCGACGGCGGGATCCCCGGCGATTTTGTGCAGTGGTTGGTCGCAGCGGGCTACACCGGCGCCATCCCGCTCGACTTCCTCCGCGGCACCGGCTATCGCGATGAATCGAAACTGCACTGGCAGGGGGGCGCCGCCGAACTCGAATCGCTGGTCGCCAAACCGATCAACGCCGCCACCTCCGCCGGCTTCCTGAAGCTGGGGGCGACGCTGGGGGCCGCGGTCGACTGCGGCGATGTCGCCACCGCCCTGCTGGTCCACTGGCCGGGCGAATCGTGCGAAGCCTACGAGGACCTCCAGCGGGCCGCCGGCTGGGGGCTCGCACTCGGCCGTTTCTGGACGCTCGGCGGCTATTTCCACGAAGGGGAAAAGCCCTACCACCATTTCCAAACGAGTGCCGCCGAGGCGGACGGGCAGTGGCTCACCCAGACGGCCGAGCAGGCCGCTGCCACCGCCGCGCCGCTGTCCCAAACGGCCGCTCATCAACGGCTCCGGGCCGCAGGCGAAGCGAGCCGGATCACGGCCGCGACGACCCGGCTGGCCGGCGGGGAGGCATCCTTAGCGGCCGCGCCCCCGACCGATTCGGCGGCCTTGGACGAAGCGGCCACCGCGCTGGGCCGACAACTCGTCGCCCTCTCGGGACAACCGGCGGCGACCGGCCAGTTGGTTATCAATCCCCACTCGACGCCCCTCCGCGTCGCGGTCACGCTCTCGGGGCATCCGCCCAAAGTCGAGCAACCGGTGTTCGCCGCCCACCCGCTGCCCGGCGGCCGCTCGGTCGCCTTCCTCGACGTTCCGGCCCATGGCTTTGCCACCGCGGTCCCCGCCAAGAAATCACCCACCAAACGTTGGTTTCGCCGGCCCACAGCGCTCGCCACGGGGCAAACCCTCAGCAACGAGTTCATGGAGGTGATGATCGGCGACGACGGCTCGATCGCGGCGGTCCACAGCGGTGCGGTTCGCGGCAATCGCTTCTCCTGGCAGCTGTGCCATTACGACCGCCGCGCCAGCACGCCGTACACGACGATGCGGGCCGAGCAGATCGAAGTCAGCGAAGCGAATCCCGCCTTCGGAGAAGTCACCTGCCGAGGAAAATTGCTCCGCGATGACCAGCCGGCGGGCGACTTTGTGCTCCGCTACCGGCTCGCCTGCGGGTCCCGCTTCCTGGAGGTGAGCGGGGAGCTGCAACACGCCGTGCCCCTCGACGGCCTTCCCTGGGAAACGTTCTATGCGGGCCGCTGCGCGGTCGCCTCGGACGCCGCCAACGCCAAAGTGATCGTGCGGGACAAGCTCCACCGGGCGCGGGGGCGCCGGCTCGATGCCCCGGCAGGGGTCGTCCTCGATGAACCGGACCGGACGTTGCTGGTCGCTGCCGACGGGCTGCCGGCGCATCGCTTCAGCAACCGCCGGATGCTCGACACGCTGCTCCCGGTGACCCCCGCGGAGAGCACGGGCTTTCGCTTGCGGTACGGGTTTGACGTGAAGCAACCGGTCGCGACGGCCCGCGCCCTGCTCGCCCCGCCGCCGGTCGTGGCCCTCGCCGAGGCGATCCCACCGACCGGGGGCGGCTGGTTGCTGCAGGTCGAATCGCGGCGCGTCGTGCTGACCGATTGCCGGCCCGACCCGGCGGGCAACGCTCACGCCTTCGTCCTGCGGCTGGTCGAAACGAGCGGCAAATTCGTCAAGTCGCGGCTCCGTTTCTTCCGCGATCCGCAGGCGGCCGAGCGGCTGATCGACGGCAAAGCCTTGGAGATCGAGGGAGACGCGGTGACGTTTTCCCTGAGCGGGCACGAGACGACTGAAATCCGTGTGACCGTTTCTTAAAAACTGCTCGGGAGCTCCCGTCTTGACCGAGGGCAAGCCGCAACCGGAATCGATCTTTCACGCCAAGGCGCTGCTCAGCGGATTGGTGACGCCTGCGCAGTGGGAAGCCGCCAAGCAGGTCGCCTTGGCGACGCAGGGCCCCGCCCCAGCAGCCGCTCCCGGCCACCCTCCTGCAGACGCTGCTTGGACGCCCCGTGACGAAACGATCGCCGCCCGCCTGGTCGACGATGGGGTCCTGACCAACTACCAGTCGCACCAACTGCAAGCGGGACGGAGCAAGCTGAACCTGGGCCCGTACATCATCACCGACTGGATCGGCCAAGGCGGCATGGGCCAGGTGTTCAAAGCGGTCCATAAGGTGATGGGACGGCAATGCGCCGTCAAAGTCCTGCCGCTGGAACGCTCGACCGAACTTTCGCGGGAAAGCTTCCTCCGCGAAATCCGGCTGCAAGCCGGCCTCGATTGCCCCTACCTGGTCCGGGCGTTCGACGCCGGGGAGGCCGGCGGCGTCCATTACCTGGTGACCGAATACGTGCCGGGGACCGACCTCCGCCGCTTGGTGCGAAACCGCGGTCCGCTCCCGGTCGCGCAAGCCGCCTCGGTGATCATGCAGGCCGCCCTGGGGCTCGACTATGCCCACCGGCAAGGGTTGATCCACCGGGATGTCAAACCGGGCAATGTGCTGGTCACGCCGGAAGGACACGCCAAAGTGTCGGACGTGGGGCTCGCCGCTTGGTCGATGGGTTTGGAGGACGATCCCCGGGCGGGCAAGATCGTCGGCACCGCCGATTACCTCTCGCCCGAACAGATCCGCAGTCCCGCCACCATCGAATACCTCAGCGACATCTACTCGCTCGGCTGCACACTCTATTACGCCCTCTGCGGCAAGGTCCCCTTCCCCGGCGGTGACACCCCCTCGAAATGCCGCCGACATTGCGAAGAAACCCCCTGGCACCCGCGGAAATTCGTCCCCGACTTGGATGAGGCGTTCGTCGAAGTGATCGCCGACATGATGGAAAAAGACCCGCGGCGTCGCTGCGCCTCGGCCGCCGAGGTGGCCGAACGTCTGGAACCGTGGGCCCATCAGCTGGACGACGTCTCGGAACGCCCGCTCGACACGGGCGATTGGGCCGCACCGCCGCCCGCGGCCGAAACGAGCGGGGAACCGAGCGGGGGGTCGGGCGAGGGGAGTGGGCGGCCCGCCGTCCTCGATGCCTTCCCCGACGTCCGCGGGGAAACCGCCGCCTGCCGGCCCACCGCCCCGCCGCCGGTCCTCGCGGGCGAGCCTCCCGCCGCCCCCGCGATCGACAGCCCAGCCCCGACCGGGGCGGTCTCCGAGTTTCCCGCCTCGCGGCCCAGCGTCGCCTCGGCGGTTGCCGTCGCCCTAGCCATCGCCGTCCCGCTCAGCCTGCTGATCGGCGCGATCATCGGCTTCCTGGTACGCAGTGCGTTGTGAACGCTTTCCCCGCAAATTCCCGGCGGCGCTCCCGCAAAGCCTCGATCAACTCGCGTTTGCACATCTGGGAACGGTGTTCGATCCGCAAGTCCTTCGCCCGCTCGTAGAGCTCGTCCCGCGACCATTGCTCGTAGGGCGGCGTTTGCCCCCAGGCACGGGTAGCCGCTTGCCGATTAGCCGAGGCGATCCGGGCCGCCTTCGCCTTGGTCATCCCTTGCTGCCGCAGTTCCTCGTACTGCGGATCGTCTTGGATGCGGGTAACGTCATCCTGCGCCATGGCGCGACTCCTGAGAGGCAGAAACGAACACGAAAGAAACGGGGCCACCCTGCCACTTGCACGCCTTCCATGGCTCGACCGCATTGCACGTCGCATGCCGTTTGCACGTCGCCGGCGACGCCTCCTCAGCTGACGGGTGGCTCGGTCCCCGCTCAGGCGGTCTCCCATTCGGCCTCCTCTGGATCCCGGTCGACGAAGAAGGGATAGATCGCCGGGACGACCAGCGAGGTCAACAGCGTCGAGGTGATCAAACCGCCGATCACGACGGTCGCCAAGGGACGCTGCATCTCCGCCCCGTCGCCGGTCGACAAAGCCATCGGGAGGAAGCCGAAGCTGGCCACCGCGGCGGTCATCAGCACGGGGCGCAACCGCGAGAGCGCGGTTTCGTGGGCGACCTGTTTGAGCGGCATCCCCGTCTTCCGCAGCCGCTCGGCGGCACTGACCCAGACCAGCCCGTTGAGCACCGCCACGCCGAACAGGGCGATGAAACCGACCCCCGCCGAAATGCTGAACGGTAGCTCGCGGTAGGCCAAGGCAAAGATCCCCCCGGACGCCGCCATCGGCACCGCCAGGAAAATCAGCCCCGCCAGCCGCACCGAACCGAACGAGGTATGCAGCAGTACGAAGATCAGCAGCAGGACGATCGGCGTAATCAAGGCCAACCGGCGACTGGCCGATTGCAGGTTTTCAAAGTCGCCCCCCCACTGGATTTCATAGCCGGGCGGCAGTGGCACGGCTTGCTTGACAGCGCGGCGCGCCTCGGTGACAAAGCTGGCCACGTCGCGGCCCCGGACATTGGCCGACACGAAGGTCCGCCGACGGCTGTCTTCGTGCTCGACCGAGGGCGGGGTTTCCGCGAGCTGCAGATCGGCCAAAGCGGACAAGGGAATCGGCTTCCCGTCCCGTGCGGCCACCGGCAACTGCTCCAGGCGACGGATGTCCTCGCGCCATGCTTCCGGAAACCGCACCTGGATCGGATAGCGGGCGCGGCCCTCGAAGATCGTCCCCACCGGTTTGCCGCCCAGGGAGGAAACCACATCCATCACCGTCGCGGCGCTGACCCCGTAGCGGGCCAGTGCCTCGGCCCGCGGACGGATCGTCACGGTTTTCAGGTTGGCCTGGTAATCGGCCTTCACATCGACCGCCCCCGGGATCGCTGCCAACGTCCGCTCGATCGCTTTGGAGCGTTCCGCCAGGATCCCCAGGTCGTCGCCGTACAGGAGCACGGCCACATCCGATTTGACCCCCGCGACCAATTCGTCGACCCGCATCTCGATCGGCTGGGTAAGCCAAAGCGGACGCCCGGGACGGGGTCGTTGAGCTTACGGGACATCTCCCCGATCAGCTCTTCGCGGGACAACCCCTCACGCCATTGGGGCCGCGGCTTCAATAACACCCAGACGTCGGTTTGGTGCACCCCCATCACGTCGTTGGCGATCTCCGGACGCCCCGTCTTGCAGAACACCGTGCGGACTTCGGGCAAGGGCAGCAGCAGCTCTTCGATCTGCGTCGACATCGCCACCGCCCCTTCCAACGAGGCACTCGGCAGCCGCACCGCTTCGATCAGCAAATCCCCTTCTTCCAGCCGCGGCATGAACTCGGCTCCCAGCCGATAGCCGACCGGCAGGCTGATCCCGAACACCAGCAACGCCGTCAACGTCGTCAGGCCGGCATACCGGACCGCCCGCTCGACCAACGGGCGGTAGACTTTCTTGATCATGCGGATCAACCAGACGTCCTGGCTGGAGACCTTGCGTGGCAACGCTAACGAGGCCAGCGCCGGCATCAGGGTCATCGACAGGATCAACGAACCGAACAGGGCGAACAGGACCGTCAGCGCCATCGGCCGAAACAGTTTCCCTTCGGTCCCTTGCAGCATCAGGATCGGAAGATAAACGACCCCGATGATCAGCTCTCCGAACATCGTCGGCTTCCGGACTTCGATCGCCGCATCCCGAATGACCTGCAAGCGAGAGCTCCCATCGGGACGGTGGGCCAGGCGATGGATGCAGTTTTCGACCATGATCACGGAGGAATCGACGATCAGTCCAAAGTCGATCGCCCCCAGGCTCATCAGGCTGGCGGAGATGCCGAAGCCGTACATCAAGTTGGTCGCGAACAGCATCGACAGCGGGATCGCCAGGGCGACGATCAATCCCGCCCGGATGCTCCCCAGCATGACCAGCAGGATAACCATCACCAGGATCCCGCCTTCGGTCAGGTTGGTCAGCACCGTATGCAAGGTCCGCCCGATCAAGGCGGCGCGGTCGTAGGTGACTTCCAACGCCACGCCGGGAGGGAGCGTCTCGCCGATCTCTTGCAGACGTTCCCGGGCGCGTTCGACCACCACCCGTGAATTCTCGCCGATCAGCATCATCACCAACCCGGTCACCGCCTCGCCGCGGCCGTCGCGGGTCACGGCCCCTTGCCGCATCATCGGGGCGATCGTCACCTCGGCGATGTCCTCCACCAATAACGGATTGCCCTCGGCGTCGCGGCGGAGGACGATCGCGCGGATCTCCTCGATCGTCGTCAACAGCGCTTGGCCGCGAATGAAACGCTGCTCGTCGTGGTGCACGACGTAGCCGCCCCCGGCCGAAAGGTTGTTTTCGGCGAGCCGTTGGAACAACAGGTCGCAGGGGACCCCGTAACTGGTCAGCAGCTCGGGATCGGGACGGATCTCGAACGTCTTGTAGAACCCGCCATGGGTGTTGATCTCCGTCACCCCGCGGACTTCGCGGAGCCGCGGTGCGATGTCCCATTCCAACAGGCTCCGCAATTCCATCGGCGTGTAGCCTTCGCCCCGCACCTCGAATTGCAAGATTTCCCCCAGCGCCGTCGTCAACGGCCCCAGCTCGGGCGGGCCATAGCCCTCGGGGATCAACGCGGTGGCTTCGGTCAACCGTTCGGAAATCACTTGGCGGGCAAAGTAGATATCGGTCCCTTCGTCGAAGACGACGGTCACGACCGAGATCCCGAACTTGGAAACGCTCCGGACTTCTTGGACGTCGGGCAGCCCTCCCATCAACGACTCGACGGGATAGCTGATGTAGCGTTCGACTTCGACCGGGGAGAGCGCTCCGGCGTCGGTGATCACCGTCACTTGAACGTTGGTCATGTCGGGAACGGCATCGATCGGCAGCCGCAGCGCCGAGACGATCCCGGCGATCGCCACGAGGCCAACCCCCAGCAGGACCAGGAAACGGTTGTGGAGGGAAAATTCGATCAGGCGGGCGAGCATGGCGGAATCCTTCGGAGGTCAACGGGAAGCAACAAAGACGCGCGAACGTTCACGGATCCTCGCCTTCCAGCAGGAGTTCCGACTTCAAGTAAAATGCCCCCTGACGGACCACCTGGTCGCCCGCTTGCAAGCCCGCTTTGACCTCGATCCATTCCCCCTCCTCTTCGCCCAGCACGACGTCGACCCGGCGATAACCGCCGTCGATCGCCAGGAACACGAAGGGCTGCCCGTCATGCTCCATCACCGCATCCTCAGGGACCGCCACCACGGAGCGGGTCTCCCCCAATGGCAACTCGACCTGCATGAATTGCCCGGGTCGCAGCAGCCCTTCGCCGTTATCGATCGTGGCAATCAGCGGGACGGCATTCGTCGTGGGGGTGACTTCCCGCCCCAAGAAGTGGACGACCGCCGTCAAGCTTTCCCCCGGCAACGCCGGCGTGGTCGCGCTAAGTTCCGCTCCCGGCTCCAGCTGCAGCGCCCGCCATTGCCGTTCGCGAATTTCGGCCGCCACCCACAACTGACGCGTGTCCGCCATCACAACGACCGACTCGCCGGCGGGCAACCGCTCATGGGCGGCCACCAAATTGGCTTCGATCGTCCCCGCAAAAGGAGCCCGGATTTCGACCCGCGACAACGCGGCGTTGCTGCGATCGATCGGACCTGCGGGCATCGCCCCGAGCAGCGTCTGCAGGTGCTGACGACTGATCGCCAACCGGCGTTCGGCGTCTTCCACTGCGACCGCCGCGGCGGTTGCTTCGCGGTCCGATTCGTATTCGGCCAGTTCGATCGCGGTTCGCAAAGCCGCCGTCGCCGCCCCCCGTTCGCCCAGACGTTGCTTGACGGTCTTGCCCGCCAAGGCGCCGCTCTCGCCTAAGGATGCGGCCCGCTTGGATAAGGAAGCGGCCACCCGCTCGCGGGTGTAGGCCGCCAGGAGATCGGCGCGGTAGCTACCTAACTCCTTCTCCGCCAACGACGCATTGATCGCTTCCGGCTCCCGCCCCGCCTCGATCGCCGCCACCAACTCAGCGATCCCTGTGCGGATCGCTTGCTTCCGGGACGACACGGCCTCGACCAGGCGGAGCTCGGCTTGACGACGGAGGACGTCGGCCCGCGCACTGCCGACTTCGGCACTGCTCAGCACCGCGACGATCTCCTCGGCGTCGACCGCCTGCCCCGGCGTTACCCGGATCTCGCTGACGACCCCGGCGGCTGGGACTCGCAGATCGACGTGCCGGCGTTCGTCATAACGGAGTCGCCCCGGCACGACCTGGGTGGTCTGGATATCCCGCCGGACGACCTCGCCCAACCCGATCCCCGAGGCTGCTAACTTGTTTGCCTCCAACCGCACGATCGGTCGGGAACGAGCCGAGGGGCTCGGCGATGTCGCAGCAGCCTCCTCCTCGACCGCTTCTCCCGACCGCGCTACCGCCGCGACCCCCTCGGTCAGCGGCTGAACGGGTGGTGTTTCCGTGGCCCGCCAATAGACGAACGCGCCTCCCAGCGCGACGGCCACGCCGACCACCAAGGCCAATAAAGCGTATTTCACAATGCGTTCCTCGAAACGGCGTGGTCCCCGCCAGGGGGCACGCAAAGAAGCGCCACCCTCGGATCGGCCTGCCGCATAGCAAAGCACGACGCCGGGACAGCAAGAGCAAGAGATTCCATCGACCGACAAGAAGCGGGCGACGCTCTAGCAACGAGAAACGCTCAGCACCGCGCAGGCGGGACGGGCGAGCAATTGAGAACTCAAGAAATTAGCCACCGCGGGATGACCGCCAGGGGCCGCTTCGCCCTGGCCCCGCACGGCGTCGATCCAAGGCAAGCGGACCCAAGCCGCTGCCTCGGAGGCGGCAACGAGCGAAGACCCAATGCAGGCCCCTGCCAACACCTGCGGTTCGCCCACATGAGGCCCCGGCACGGGGTATTGTTCGGTCGGGCAGGCGGGCAGAATGTCCTGCCACAGCATGACATGGAAATGCCACTCCCACGGCGTCCCGCCACCCGCCTCGTGATAACGATCCAGGTGCTCTGCCACCGCGCTCCCATCGAATCCCGTCTGGTGGCTGTGCACGATCGGGATCGGCCCTCGCCACGCCAGCAGGCATAGCAGCAGACACACCAACCGCGGTTGGCCTAGCAACTGGAGCGCGCGAAGCGAAAGTGGCGGTGCCGGCATCATCGGCAAGATCCCCGGAAGGGGCGAGGTGGGAAGGGTCTATCTTGTTAGTATACGTGCCGCGTTGCCCCAGGACAACTTTGTTTCGCCCCGAACGAGCCCTTGTTCACCTCCCGGCGGACCGGGCCGGAGTAGGCCCTGTCCGAAAACCACCCCTCATCCTTTCCTTCTCCCCGGCGATCCGCTGCCTCCCCTGCGATCCGCTGCGCGGCGGGGGAGAAGGGACGTAGCGGAGCCGCTACGCGACCAGTTTTTTGACTTTCGGACAGAGCCTAAACGAAGCGACCTAAAAGCGACGTTCGAGCGCAAAACGGGCCCACCGCCGCAGCGTCGCCTTTGCCTCCGACGCGGGCAATCGATCGAGCGACGCCTCCGCCGCGGCGACAAATTCGCCCGCCCGCCGGCGGGTGTAGGCGGCTGCGTCGGCACGCTCCAGCAAAGGATAGATCGCCGCCAGCCGCTGTGCTGGAGGGCCTTGCAACAGCCTTCGCAACGCCTCCTTTTGCGGCCCCGCCAACACCTCCATCGTGTGGATCAACGGCATCGTCATCTTCCCCTGCAGCACGTCGGTCCCCAGAGTCTTGCCGACCCGCTCGCCGTCGCCCCACAGGTCGAGGTAGTCATCGGCGATCTGGAAAGCGATTCCCAGGTGCCTGCCGAACGCCTCCAGCGCCGCGACTTGGTCGTCGGCAGCCCCCGCGTGACGACCGCCCAGCCGGCAGGCGACCCCACACAGCTCCGCCGTCTTCGCCTCGATCATCTCCAGGTATTGCGGCTCGTCGAGCTGCAACTCCCCCTGGCTGGCCACTTGCCGCAGCTCCCCTTCGCACACCCGGCGGGCCGCCCCGCCGATCGCCTCGCAGGCCTCCGCCGAACCGGTCGAAGCGGCCAGCGTAAAACTTTGCGCGAACAGAAAGTCGCCCAACAGGATGCTCGATTCCGCCCCCCATTTCTGATGAACCGTGGGGGCGTGCCGGCGCGATGTCGCACCATCGATCAAATCATCGTGGACCAGGGTCGCCGTGTGCACCATCTCCAGCACAGTCGCCAGCTTGATGTGCGTCTCCGACAACGTCCCCGCTGCCGCACCCGACAGCAGCAGCAGCGCCGGCCGCAAACGCTTGCCTCCTAGGAGCACGCCGTGACGCAGGACCGGAGCGAGCGAGGCATGCCGACTTTGCAGCTGCGCCACCAGCAATTGCTCGACCTTCCCCAACTCGGCCTCGATCGGCCGAAAGAGTGCGGCGGGATCGGCCGAGGCCGACCTCTGCCGGACGGATGCCGCCGAACCCTCCGAGCGCGAAAAAGACGAGATCGTATCCATAGCGACAATCCGGTCGAATCAAACGAAGAAGCAGACTCTCCAACCTTGGGGGTGCTAACCGCGATGCGTCGGCAGGGGACAACGCCCAAAACCGCGAGCCGCTGTCTAAACCCCGCAGGACCTGCCCCGCTGCGGCATCCCCTGCTCCCCTGGCTCTTTCCGACTAGAGACGCGCCATCCGTTTGCGGATCGCGGCGGACGAGATCGGCGTGATTTTCGCAGCGGCCGAAACGTTGGTCTGTAATAAGACGTTGGGATCCGACTCGGTCTCGGCGTGCTCGTACTGGACGATGTACGCCCCGATCTGCATCCCCGCTTCCTCGTACACCGGCGGCCAAAACTCTTCCGATCGACTCGCCAGTGTCTTCGCCAGCAAACGAGTCGCCCGGCCGGAAAAACCGCTGAGCACCATTTCCAGCCGGCCCAGCGGCTCGCGGTAGATGTAGAACACGAGCGCCGAATCCTGCCCCTCGTCGCCCCCGGCCCATTGCCAGCTGCCATCATCGAGTTCATGGTAAATCCCCGGCTTGGGGGCGTCTTCGGTGTTGCTCAGCCGCATCCCGGCCGAAGCGGCATCGGGCTTGGGATCGCTGGCCCGGTACCGGAGGAAAAAGGGGCACGCCCGACTCGTCGCGTCGTCCACATCGTCCTCGCTCACAAACGGAGAACATCCGAAGGCATCCGAGAAAACCATCTCCACCGCCGGGTTGCTCTTCACGCTGCCGATGCAGACCAACGCCCGATCGCCCTGCGATTCCAGGAACGTGTCAAACGCTTCCTTGGCCCGCGCCCGCGCCTCTTCCAGCGAAACCTGCCCCGGACTCCAGACCAGCGTCTGTTGCAGACGGTCGGGCTGGGGGACCGCTTCGGTCGCCGTCGTCCCCTCCTCGTCGCCTTCCTTCTTCGGCTGGTGCTTGGCGGCTCCCCCCAAGGTCGAGACCCCGTTGAGCAATTCGCCGACCAGCACCGAGTCCGAAGCCACCACCCAGGCATTGCCCGTCGCTTCATTCGGATCCCCGCGACGGACCCCCACGCAGATTTCCACGTTGCGGCGGCGAGCCAGCATCTCCCAGAAATTCTCCGGCTTGACCGCGAACAGGCAGCCGGGCAACTGGTCGGCCGTCGCATGCCCGTGATCGATCAAGTAATCGCAGAGCCGGGAGAGCGCTTCGAGCGGGATGTACTTGGCCTCGTTTTTCAGCAACGCCGCGACCTGATGCCGGTCGAGACCGGTGTGTTCGACAATCGTCTTGATCGTCCCTGGGCGTTTCCGTCGATCGGGACTGTGCCCCAAAAGCTCAGCAAGGCGAAAAGAATATCGCATGGCTACTAAATTTCCTTTAGTACATACAATGACGCCGCTGAAGGAAAACAGAACGCCCTCACGGCAGAAGCCTCCAGTCTACGGGGGAAGCCTGCCGAGCAGAAGGGGGCCAATTCCCTCATCCGCCGACGAAACGGGCGTACAAAGCCCTTGCCTGGCCGATGTCCTCGGTCCCAGAAATCACCCCTCGTCCATCCCGAAACAGGGTCAGTGCCTGCCCGCTGGAGAGCCGCAAGCGGACAAAAAAGGGAGTCCGCTGAACCTCCCCCAAGGACTCCCAACGGAGGGCGAAGCCTGCCAAATCGAGCGTCCGGCCCGGCCGGCCGGGGATCTGCACCGCGGCACGCCCACAGAGGACCTCGGCGCGGTCGCCCGCCGCGGCGGCCTCCCCCCGCAAAAAATCGCGGCGGCCGTGGCGGCAAGCGGGACAGTCGGCCGCCGGCACGTCAAGGGTCAGCAAACGGCCACTCCAGAAGTGCAGCGAAAGCAGTTTCCCCTCCCAACTCGCCCGGTGCCCGCTCAGCAACTTGATCGCCTCGGCCGCTTGCCAACTGGCGATCGCATGCGTCGCCGGGCCGAGCACCCCCGCGGTGTCGCAGGTCGCCACCGCCGCCGCCTCGGGTGGCTCCGGAACAAGGCAGCGAAAACAGGGCCTTCCTTGTCCCAGGAACGTTGCGACCTGCCCTTCCGCCCCCACGCAACCGGCATGCACCCAGGGCGTCGCGGTCTCCAGGCAGGCATCGTTCAGCAAGAACCGGGTCCCGAAATTGTCCGTCCCATCGAGGACGAGATCGGCCCCTTCAAGCAGCCCGAGGATGTTGTCCGCGCGCACGTCGACGACCGCGGGCAGGAGAGTGATCTCGGAATTGATCTGTCGGAGATGCGCGGCAGCGGCGGCCGCTTTGGCCCGACCGGCGGCGGCGTCCGCTTCGTCATACAAGGCCTGACGCTGCAGGTTCGACCATTCGACGACATCGCGGTCGACCAGCCGCAGCCGTCCGACCCCCGCCCGCGCCAGGATCTCGGCGGAAACACTCCCTAACGCTCCGCAACCGAGGATCAGCACCTCCGCGGCGGCTAGCCGCGCTTGGCCCGCCTCCCCGACCGGCGCAAAACCGCGTTGTCGGGCATAGCGGTCCGACGCCGCATCACCCGCGGGGAAGCCAGCTCCTGAAGAAGTCATCGGGTCGGCCATCCCCCAGAAAGGTTCCGCCAAACGAAAAAGGTTCCGCCAAACGAAAAAGGTTCCGCCAAACGAAAAAGGTTCCGCCAAACG
>CAYNVI010000037.1:0-16845 GCA_964400585.1 uncultured Pirellulaceae bacterium
CCCGCGTGATGACCGAAGTGCTGGTCACGGTCCGCCCCGAAACCACGATGCATCATGCCGCCTGCATCATGTTGAATCACCAGGTGCACCATCTGCCGGTGGTGGATCACCACGGGAAACTGGTGGGGATGCTCTCGGCCACCGATTTCCTCCGGCTGACTGCCGGGATCCGCCCGGGCCGCGACGAGACCGACGGCTGAGCCCCATTTGTTTCGACCCGGGGACGCGCGATTCCGGGTACCCAGGACGCGTGTCGCACGCTGCCTCCTATTCACGCCCCTGCTTTTCCCTCCCCGGCCGCTACCGCGTCCGACCCTCCCGCAAGCGGGAGGGTGGTTTCGGTGGGAATCTCGCGAAGTCATTTGCGAACGGCTTCTTTCTCCGGGCTCGGCACGAGGTTCGCTAGGCAACGACGGAGCGGACCGGCCTGTGCGATGTCACATGTCGGCACCTTTCCCCGGATTTCGTCCGGTCTCGCTCGTCGCCTAAATCGTCTCCCTCTTCTGTCTCGCACGGAGAATCACGGAACAGATGCGTGCCTTGATCATTTACGCGTCCCACCGCGGACCGACCGAATGGATTGCCCAACGGATGGCGGCTGGGTTCCTGCAAAGCGGCCTTCCCAGCGACCCCCACAACATCCTCGAGCCGTCGGCGGAGCCGATTTCCGCGGGTGCCTACCAGGCGATCGTGATCGGCTCTCCTCGACGGCACGGTTTGGTCGACCCCCGGCTGAGCGGATGGGTCGCGCAACATCGTTGGATTTTGGCGGAACGGCCGACCGCGCTGTTCTTCTTGGAGCTCGAGGAGACAAGCCAGGCCGGCCCGCCCGCCGCGGGCTCGCCTGCGGGCGATTTGGAGGCGTGTTTGGATCCTTGGGTGGAGCAAAGCTTCACCACCGAACGTGACCACCGTCTGCCTCCTCGCCTGCCCAGGCATTTACTCCACCGGCAGTGGACGAATTGCCTGACCCAAGAAGAAGCCGCCTCGTTCAGCGACGAGGCCGCCGTCGAGCTATTTTCCCGCCGCTTCGTCCAGCAGATCCAGCGCAGCGAGCGTCCTCGCTGGCGACGTTCGACCGCCACCTTAGCCCCGCCGACCGCGCGTGCTTCCGCCTATCGCCGCCCCGCCCCTACGCTCCCCTCTGTCGGCGTGGTGGGAGGGAGAAGCTGAGCACGAGCACGATGGTATTTCTCCGTCCTCAGAACCCTTCCTTTTGATTGGCTCGAGATTCTTGGGGGGCTTGATCGCTCTGCCGTAACGAACATCCATCTTTTACGCGTTACCGCCGGAAATACGTCCCGACCTGCTTAGCGCCCAACCTGCTCACAAAAAGTGGCGCTGTGTCGCTAGGCGAGCAAGCCCTCGACCACCTGGCCCCCTTCGGGTCCCGTCAGGCGATGGCTGCGTCCTCCGTGGAAGAAGCGAAGTTCTTCGGAAGCGAGGCCCAGCAGGTGCAGGAGCGTGGCATGCAGATCACGGAAATGGACTTTCCCCTCGACGGCCCGCGCGCCGGTCGGATCGGTCAGGCCGTGGGCATAGCCCGCTTTCACGCCGCCGCCGGCCAGCCAAAAGGTGAACCCGCGGTAGTTGTGCCCCGTTTCATCCTTTCCATCTTCCGGCGTCAGGCCGGGCCGTCCAAACTCGCCGCCCCACACGACCAACGTCTCTTCCAGCATCCCGCGGGCCGCCAGATCTTCCAGGAGGGCGGCGATCGGCGCATCGATCGTCTCACAATTCGCCTGCAAATCGCGTCGATGATTCTTGTGCTGATCCCAGCCGCCGTGATTCAATTCGATAAACCGCACGCCCGCTTCGGCAAACCGCCGGGCCAGCAAACACTGCCGTCCGAAGTCGGTGGGGCGGCACGTTCCCACCGACAACTTTTTGCCGACGCGATAACGTGCCAAGGTCTCCGGCGTCTCCTGCGATAAATCGAGCAACTCGGGGGCACTCGCTTGCATCCGAAAGGCGAGTTCCATCGATTCGATCACCCCTTCCAACTCGCTCGCCCCGCCTCGATTCGCCAGATGGTCGCGATTCAGCGACTGCAGGAAATCGACCTGCTGGCGTTTCGCAGGAAGCGGCAGATGATCGCTTGCGACGTTGCGGATCATCGCCTGGGACATGTCCTCGCCATTGACCCCGATCGGCGTTCCCGCGAAGGCCGTGGGCAGGAACGCACTGGAATAGACCGACGGCTTGGCGGCATTGAGACTGATAAAGGCGGGCAAGTCTTCGTTCTCCGTCCCCAACCCGTAGGAGATCCACGAGCCGAGGCTGGGACGCTGGCGGAGCCGTTCGCCGGTGTGCAATTGCAGGAACGATTGGGCATGATTGCCCGTATCGGCATGCATCCCATTGATCACGCACAGACGATCCGCATGCTTGGCGGTCTCCGGCAACAAATCGGAAACCCACAGCCCGCTCTCGCCATGCTGCTGGAAAGGGAAGACCGAGCCGGGATGCTTTTTCTTGCCGGTCTGAGGTTTGTAATCGAACGTGTCGAGCTGGGCAGGCCCGCCGCTCATGCACAGAAAGATGACCCGTTTGGCGCGGGCCGGCCCGCTGGTCGAAGCCGAAGCCGCTTGCGCGACTTGCCGCTGGCAAAGCGCTTGCAGGGCCAGGTAGCCAAATCCGCACGAAGCGGACTGGAGCAGTTGACGACGAGTCGCAATCACGGCTTTACCCTCTCTCAATCGATGTATCGAAATTCGTTGCTGGCGAAGAGGGCCTGGGAAAGGCTGGCCCAACTGCGTTGCCGAATGCTGGTTTCACGGTCGCCGGCGGGAGCTTCGTCGCCGGCGGACCGTTCCAACAACTCGGTCATGGTGGCCAAGTGCCGGAGCGCCCGCTTGGTTTCCCCCGGCGTGGGGTCCCGCAGCAACACGCGCCGGAACAAGCGGTCGACACGCTGTCGGTCCTGTTCATCCGGGATCGCCAACAGCCGTGCGGCCAACCGAGCCGACGCTTCGACCACCAGCGGATTGTTCAGCAGAAACAAAGACTGCGTCGGCAGCGTGCTCTCTTCCCGCTGGCCGACGACCGAAGTCCCGTCCGGCAGGTCGAAGGCTGCCAATTCGGGCGGCGGAGCATGCCGCAGCATGCAGAGATAAAGACTGCGGCGGTTGCTTGGGCGGTGCAGGTTGGTCGCTTCACCCGGAGGCCAATTGATCAGGGTCACCGTCTCGTCGATCGCGGAGCCTTCTCCGGGACGCAAATCGAGCGTCCCGCTGGCCCGCAGGATCGCGTCCCGCAGCGATTCGGCATCGTGTCGCCGTCGGTTCTGCCGGGCCAGTAAACGATTCCCCGGATCGTCGCGGCGGAGCGCCGGGGTCGGGACGCTGTCGAGTCGATAGGTCCGGCTCGAAAGAATCGTCCGGATCAGGCGTTTGATCGACCAACCATCGTCGACGAAACGTTGGGCCAGATGGTCCAGCAGATCCGGATGACTGGGCGTCGCGCCGTAGACGCCAAAGTCATTGGGCGTACGGACCAGTCCCTGGCCAAAGAGATGGATCCAGACGCGATTGACCAGCACGCGAGCCGTCTGCGGATGGTCCGGATGCGTCAGCCAAGCAGCCAGTTCGCGACGCCCGCTCGTGGTGCTTTCCACCGCATACGTCGCCCGCGAGAACGGACTGGAATGCCCGTCGGGTACTTGTTCGTAGACCGAGAGGAAGCCGCGTGGGACCACAGGACCCAATTTCCCCGATTCTCCCCCGATGTGAATCTTGCAATCTTCCGGTTTCGGTTTCTCCCGGACGCCCATCGCCCGGCCTAAGGTCTGCACGCCCGGCGGTTGCCCGCTGGCGGCGTGCAATTCCAACGCTTCCTCGTCGTCCAGCGCGCGCGGGAAGAACGCCCACTCCGCCATGGCACCCTCGAGCGGGGCAAAGTGGTCGCTACGATCGGCGAAGCAATACTCCAACGAATCCCCGAACGTCGCAGCAAGTTTTCCTGCGATCTCCAAGCGTCCATTCAGGAACACCTTGACGGCCGCACCCCGGCGGACCAGCACGACGTGGTTCCAGGTATCGGGAGGGATCACCGTCGACCCGGCCAACGATTTCTTTTGCCCATTGCCGTTGAAGACAAAGAGTTTGCCGGTTCGCCCGCTGTCGTGGCTGCCCCCGATCCCCAAGTGATCACCCGGCAAACTCGAATTGCCGATTTCGCCGCGGGAGAAGAGGTAAGCGGTGATCGGCCGCGCGGTATTGGCCAGCTGATTCTTCCACCACAGGGAGACCGCATAGTCCGTCTGCGGGGCGTCAACCGCCCCGCGGAGCTTCGCTTCGTTGACCTGGGCAAACGCTTCGGCTGAAAACGTAACGCCCTCGGGAACCGCCTCGGAGGTCGGAGGCTGATCGCCGCGAACGTGCCAGTGGGGATCGAGCCGCTCGATGACCGAACCGTAATCATCGGGAAACTGGGGTGTTTGCTTGCGTTGGGCACCGCCCTTTCCCGACGGGTTCCAGTCCGAGCGGAGGGCATGCAAGTCGGTGGGCGGGGCCGTCAACTTTTCCTTGCCGGCCAACCCATACAGGGTTTCGGTGCTGCGGAAAATCCCGGCGAGGGCGTAGTAGTCGCGGGTTGGAATCGGATCGTGTTTGTGGTCGTGGCAGCGGGCGCAGGCGACGCTGAGACCGAGCACGGCGGTGCAGACCGTATCGATCTGGTCGTCGACGATGTCCATCGCGAAATTCTTGTTCATCGCCGAAGCAGGCTTGGACCCGATCGCCAAGAAGCCGGTCGCCACGAGCTGGCGATTCCGTTCCGCCGCCGTGTCGGCTGGCAACAGGTCCCCGGCGATCTGTTCGGTCAAGAAGCGATCGTAAGGCACGTCTCGATTCAGGGCGTCGATCACGTAGTCCCGGTACCGCCAGGCATGCGGGAAGGTCGCGTTGCGTCCCAACCCGTCGTCTCCATTCGATTCGCCGTACCTCGCGATATCCAACCAGTGCCGGCCCCAGCGTTCGCCGTACTGCGGTTGTTCCAGCAACGCATCGACCCAGCGTGACAGCGCCGCTTCGCCCTCGCGGTGGTAGGCTTGTGAGAACGCTTCGACCTGGGCAGCGGTCGGGGGAAGCCCGATCAGGTCGTTGTACAGCCGGCGGATCAAACGGGCCGCCGAGGCATCGGGCACCGGCTGCTGGCCTGCTGCCTCGATTTCCGCCAGGACAAAATGATCGAGCGGATCGCGCGGCCAGGCTTTCGCGGAGACAGCCGGCAGCGGCGGCGTCCGCCGCGGCAGAAACGACCACAGGGCTTCCCAATCGAGCTGGTCATCCGATTCGGCCGCCGCTTCCCCCGTCCGCGGATCGGCGGCGCCCCGGCGGACCCAGCTTTCAAAGTCACGCACCACGGCAGGCGACAGCGGTTGCTCGGGCGGCATCTCGAGATGGTCGTACCGCAACGCTTGAATCAAGAGGCTGGCGTCGGGGTCGCCGGGAACCAGGGCCGGCCCCGATTGGCCCCCTTGGCGAATGCTGGCTCGGTCATCCAGCCGCAGATTCCCGCCCAATTCGTCCGAATCGGCGGCGTGGCACGCATAACACTGCGTTACCAAGACCGGACGAATCTTGTTCTCAAAGAAGGCGACGTCTTTCCCCGCCGGCGCGGCACCGTCAAGGGAGCGAACGGGCAATCCGGCCAGCAGGCCAATGACACCCAAAGCGATGATTCCAAGCTTGCGCACAGCATGCCTGCCCAAAGGAGGGAAAGGGAGGAGGGATCCAGATTGTCTCAAATCCCTGCTGCCAATGCAAATCCGCTTGCCCCCTTGCCATCTCCCGCAGGCAAACCGCCGCTTCGCTTATTCGCGGCCGGCTTGCCCCTTCGCCTGATCGATGGCCCCCGGGTCGACAGCCCCCGGGTCGACAGCCCCCGGCTCGATCGCCTGGGCCGGGGCTCCCGAAAGGAGCTTGCCTTGCGGATCACGCGGATGCTTGTCGAGTGCCAGAAAGGCAAACAGATCGGCCAATTCCTGGTCGCTCAGCTGTTTTTCCAACTCGTCGGGCATCATCGAAACGTCATTCCTCCGGTAGAGCTCAATCTGATCGCGTGGAATCGTTTCCGTTTTCCCGCCTTGCACCCGCAGCACAATCCGCTGTTCGGTCTCCTCGACCGGCAGGCCGGTCAACACCCGACCATCATCGGTCACCACGGTCCGCGCCTGGTAACCCGGACCGATCACCGCCGACGGATCAAAGACGTTGTTCAGTAGTTGCTGCCAATCGTTCCGGCCGTTGCGCGTGATCTCGGGCCCGACCTCGGCTCCCTCGCCATAGATTTTGTGACACTGGGCACAGACGGTCTTAAAGACTTTTTCGCCGTGGAAGGGATTCCCCGACGCGCCCGCAAGTTGCTTGCCGATCCGCTGAACCGTCTCCGCCCGATCCCTCCCGCGACCGGCGCGAATCGTCCCGTAAATCGAGGCGACCTGCTGTTCCAGTTGCGGGTCGGGAAAGCCAGCCAACCGCCGCAGTTGATTCAAGTTCAGGCGGTAGCGATCGATCGTTCCCTGTTCAATCTGTTCGAGCAACGCCCGGCTCCAGGAAGCCCGCTGGGTGAGCAGTTCGATCACCTTGGGCTGGAGCGCGTCGGGCATGGTCGCGAACCGCACCAACAGAACCTCGGCGATCTTCGCATCGCGGCTTGCGCCCAGTCGATCGATCACGCCCTCTACAAAAGCGGCGTTGTCGCCGGAACGCGTCAGCAGTTCATCGACCAACCGCAGCAAGCGGTCGCTGTGGGCAAAGACGACCGTCTCCAACGCTTGCAGACGCACCTGGACCGGACGCTGCGGGTCGCGCGCGACGTCGGCGAGCGACGCCTGGGCGTGGGGATCGCCCCAGAGGGCGCGGACGACTTGAGCCGCGGCGGCAAGCCGCGAGGTTTTCTCCGACGCCGACGCCAGTGCCTGCAGACGCGTTTGGAGGGCGGCGGAGAGTTGCTCCTGAGCGGCTTCGGAAAAGGCCCCTTGCCGCGATCGATCCGCCAAGGTCTCGAGGATCCGCTGCTGGATCTCGCGGTCGTTGGCGGGATCGAGCAGTCTCCGGGCGAGCGCTGCAAGCGCGTCCCGCGGTGGCTCGCGGTGGTCACAAAGCCGATCGAACAAGCGCACCCCGATCGCTCCCAGGGCCTCGCGATTCGCCTCAGCTTGCAGGCCTTCGATCAGACCAGCGGCAACCGGCGTAGGGGCCCCTTCGGAAAGCGAGCGGATGGCGTTCCAAGCGATCTGCCGAAGCGTCTTGTCCGTCCCTTGCTGCTGCACCGCCTGCACGGTCCACCGCGTCTGCTGGGCAGGATCAAAGCGATGTTTGGGCACGGCGATGACCCACTGCAGCAAGACCCGCGCGTCGGCTTCGCCTTCGATCCAATCTGTAATCTGTGCGGCGGTCCAAGGCTCTTCCGCCGCGTCTCCCCACAACCGGACGGCCCACCGTCGGATGTCGGCGTCCGCGTCGGCGAGACAGCGTAGCAGGTTTTCGAAGTCTCGCGATCGGGAACCTTCCGAGCGCCGCGCGAGGCTCGCCCGGATCGTCTCGCTCGCCCACAGCGCGTGCAGGCGGAACTTGGTCGCCAGGCTCGCGTCGTGCGTCAGCTGATCGAGCGGCTGAAGCGCGCTCGCCGCGCCGCGTTCGGCCAAGATGCGTTGACACTGCTGACGGACAAACACGTTCGCGTCTTGCAAGCCTGCGATCAATTCCTGCTCGGAGGCCTGCTGCCAATCGACCGGCGCGGTCTCCGCCGCCTGGCGATACCGAACCCGGTAGAGACGTCCTTTGCTCCGGTCGACTCCCTGGGGATCGGCGTTGGCGTCCTGGTAGCAGTGGTAACGATCGTACCAATCGAGGACATAAAGCGCTCCGTCCGGGCCGATCTGCTGAGCCACCGGCATCGACCAAACGTCGTTGGCGGTGATCAGATCGGGACGCGGTTTGGCAAAGTACGACGCGCCGCGGCGCTGCAGGACGTCAGCATTCAGGCAGCCGGCATGCACATTCCCCATGTACAGCGTGTCCCGGTACGCGGCCGGGAACGCCGGGCTGTCGAAATAGACGATGCCGCAGTAGGCCGCTTTTTGATGCTTGTGTTCAACGATCGATTCCATCGGCCAGGTATGCGGCGGATAGGGCCCTCCCTGGCGGATGTAATAGCCGGTTTCCGTGATGTGCCAGAGGTGATCGATCACACAGGCCGACAGGAAAAAATCACCGACCGCATTGATCGCGATCCCCCAGGGGTTGCTGGTCCCTTCGGCGAAGATCTGAAATTCCAGCGTTTCGGGATGAAGGCGCCAGAGGGCACAGGTGAAGGGCCACCCCGGATGATCCGCTGCATAGTGCGGATTCGATTCGGGATAACGCACGTGAGAGCGATTGAACACTCCGTTGAGACCGTACAACCAGCCGTCGGGCCCCCACGTCAGCGCGCTGGGCAGCTCGTGCGTGTCGGTCCGCCCGAATCCGGTCAGCACCCGCCGGGTCACGTCGGCCTTCAGATCGCCATCGGTGTCTTGCAAGAACAACAAGTCGGGGGCATTCGCCACCCACACGCCGCCGTGTCCGACCGCGATGCCCGAGGGGATATTCAGGCCGTCGGCAAACACGGTGACGCGGTCGACGCGGCCGTCCTGGTCGGTATCTTCTAGCACCTTGATCCGGTCGCGGCCGGGACCGGCGGCGCGGCGAGGGTATTCGAAACTCTCGGTCACCCAAAACCGTCCTTGGGCATCGATGCACATCGCCACCGGGTTCACGATCTGCGGCTCGGCGGCCACCACTTCGATCGCGAATCCCTCGGGGACGCGCATCTTTTCCAGCGATTCCTGCGGGGACAACGGAGGCCCCGGGGGTTGCTCCTGTCTTCGCGGAATCACCAGACCCTGGCCACTGGCCACGGGCGCCAGTGGCAACAGGGTCATCACGGCCGCAAGAACGGTCATCAAGTAACGCATCGCAACCAACCTAGACGGAATCGGCGGAGGGGCAAACGTAGCCATCACGATAATCGCGACTCAGCCAAACGTTGGCCTCGTCGTTGTTCGTGAAGACTTCCTGCTGGGGATCGAAGGCCAACTGCGGGCCTAAGGCCAGCGGGTATTTTTCCAGGTCGACGCCGTTGTCGCGGAGATGCTGCACCGTCCGCGCCAGGGTCTCTTGGTTATCGTCGAGGCTCTTGACCGATGCCAAGGCTTCGCCGATCTCCTCGACCGATTTCTTGTTGTCCTCGCCCATGTAGTACGAGATATTTCCCAAGTGGCTAACGCCGGCCGAGAGGTGACCTTCGCGGACCTCGGCCGTCAACTCACCCGGATCCCGCGACTGGCACGCGCTGACGAAGTTGCCGAAGTGATCGCCGCTCCCTTTGAACTCCTTGATCACGTTCATGTCTTTGTCATAGGCGACGCAGTGGGAGTAGGACTTCTGCACGACGTAGCCCTCGGTGCCGTAGAAGACGACCCCGATCTTGTTGCCGGAACTGCTTTGGAACAGGCGGTTCAGTTCTTCGTCCGCCGACGGTTTGATCTCCAGACCGCGGGTCTCGAAGACGATGCACTTGTCACCGTAGTCGTAGATCGAGACTTCCGTGTTGGCGGTGTCTCCCGCGTCGACATAATCGGGATCGTTCCGCTCGGCTTTGTAGCCCAGGCGGCCGCCGTAGCTGATCACACTGTTGGGGTGGCGATCGAGCCCCAGTCCCCATCGCGCGATGTCGGTCTGGTGCGGACCCTGGTTGCCCAGGTCGCCATTGCCGTAGAGGCGTTGCCAGTGCCAATCGTAGTGGAAGCGTTGCCGCGTCACCTTGGGGTCGGTGAACAGTGCGGGACCCGACCAGAGGTCAAAATCGACATTCTTGGGAACGCCGTAGTCGCCCAGCGGCCCGATCGATTTGCGACGCTTGTAGCAGAGACCGCGAGCAAACTTGACTTCGCCGATGCCCCCTTCGTTCAAGAACTTGACCGCGTCCTGGACGGCGGCAGACGATCGGCACTGCGTTCCGACCTGGCAGATCCGGTCGTACTTCTTCGCGGCGGCGACCAAGGCGGCGCCTTCGGCGATGTTGTGGCAAACCGGCTTTTCCAGATAGGCGTCTTTTCCCGCCTGCATCGCCCACACGCCACACAGGGCGTGCCAGTGGTTGGGCGTGGCGGTGCTGATCGCGTTGACTGACTGGTCGTCGAAGACGCGCCGCATGTCGGCCACGATCTGGGGGCGTTTTCCTTGGGCCCGTTCGACCTGGTCGGCGCGGCGTCCGGCCGCCGCCGGATCGACGTCGACGATATAGGTGATCTCGGTGGTGTCATTGTCGAGGAAGGCGCCGACGTGGGACCCGCCGCGGCCGCCGGCACCGATCACCGCGATGCTCATCATCTCATTGGGCGATTGGGCACGGGAGAGGCGGGGGGCCGCCACGGCCGCCGCCGTCGCGGTCGAAGCGGCCAAAAAATGACGCCGGTTAAGACGCGTTGCTTGAGACATGCAAAAAAGCTCCTGGGAAGGATGATGGGGCAGCGAGGCCTCACAAAAGGTACCTGACACCTTTTTCCCGAACGCTGCTGAGGAAGGAGCCACATTATGACCGCGGTGGCGGCGAGATGCACCCTCGGGGAAAAATTGCCCGACCCGCGCCCCGTCGCGGCCAAGCTTCCGCCAGATCCTTGGCGTGTTACACTGTTCGCCTCCAAGCCACGCTTCTCCCTTGTTTTCCGCGAGAGCCCCATGACCCCGGTTTTGATTGCCCTTGGCATCATCGGCCTCATCGTCGTCCTGATGCTCGTCTACGGTGTCGGCGTGTATAACAAGCTGGTCCGCATGAAGAACCGCGTCGACAACGCCTTTTCGCAGATCGAAGTGCAGCTGAAACGCCGCTACGATCTGATCCCCAATCTGGTCGAAACGGTGAAGGGCTACATGACCCACGAACGGGAGACGTTGGAAGCGGTGATCCAAGCCCGCAACCAAGCGGTCGGCGGCTTGCAACAGGCCTCGGCCGATCCCGGCGACCCGCAAGCGATGGCTGCCTTGGCCGGCGCCGAACGAGGCCTGGGCGCTTCGCTGGGACGGCTGTTCGCCTTGGCGGAATCGTATCCCGATCTGAAAGCCAATCAGAACATGGCCCAATTGACCGAGGAGCTGACCACGACGGAAAACCGCATCGGGTTTGCCCGGCAAGCCTTCAACGATGCGGTCACGGCTTACAACACCTACAAGCAATCGTTTCCCCCGGTCGTGTTCGCGGGGATGGTCGGTCACGGCAACGATCGAGAACTGCTGGAATTCGATAGCGAAGCGATCGCCGAAGCTCCCCAAGTCTCCTTCTGAGCGCGGCGGACATGGCCACCGATTTTTTCCAGCGGCAGGAGGCGGCCCGCACCAACACCAGTTGGTTGGTCTTCCTGTTTGTCGTGGCCGTCGTCTCGATGGTGCTGACGGCCGCAGCGCTAACCGCGTTGGGCGTGCAGTTTTACGCGGGAGACGACCCAGGCCCGCAGGGATACACAGGCCCGCAGGGATACACAGGCCCGCAGGGATACACACGCCCGCAGGGATTTCAGGACCCGCAGCGATTTCCCCCGATCTATCGCTGGTTGCTGCCGGTCGCGGCAGGCGGGCTGGTCCTGGTGGTGATCCTCCTCGGCTCGCTCTTCAAAGTCTTCGTCCTCCGCCGAGGCGGAGGAACCGGCGTTGCCGAGCACCTGGGCGGGCATCGGCTCTATCCGAATTCCTCCGAATTGCACGAGAAGCGGGCGCTGAACGTCGTCGAGGAGATGGCCCTGGCGTCCGGCATGCCGGTCCCCCCCGTTTTCCTGCTCGACGAAGATGGCATCAATGCCTTCGCCGCCGGTTACACCCCGGACGATGCCGTCGTCGGGGTCACGCGGGGCGCGATCGAGAAACTCAGCCGCGAGCAGTTGCAGGGAGTGATCGCTCACGAGTTCAGTCACATCCTCAACGGGGACATGCGGATCAACATCCGGCTGATCGGGATCCTGCACGGGATCCTACTGCTCGGGTTGATCGGACACGTGATGCTGCGGACTTTCATCTACTCGAGCGCGGGCTCGTCGCGACGGTCGCGCTCGAACAAAGAGGGCGGAGGAGGAGGCATCATCATCGCGATCCTGGCGGCGTCGATCGCCCTGATCGTGATCGGCTTCCTCGGGAACCTGCTGGGCGGCTTGATCAAAGCCGCCGTCTCGCGACAACGCGAATTCCTGGCCGATGCCTCGGCGGTCCAGTTCACGCGGAACCCACAAGGGATCGGCGGGGCGCTCAAGCAGATCGGCGCTCGGGCTCGCGGTTCGCGCCTGCAGCATCCGTCGGCGCCGGAAGCGAGCCACCTCTTTTTTGCCAAAGGGGTCGCTGAAGGCTTCACGCGGGCGATGGCGACGCATCCACCGCTTCCGAAGCGGATCCTGGCCATCGAACCGAATTGGGACGGGGTCTTTCCGGAGGTAACCGATCGAAAGACCGGCCGATCCTCCGCCTCCGCCGCCGCCTCCTCGTTTGCGGGAAGCGACCATCTGCCGGGAGAATCTCCTCGGGGCGGAGCCGACATCTTTGGAGGCGCCGAGACCCGTGCCGCGCTTGCCACCCAGGCCCGAGAATCGATCGGGGCTCCGGAAAACCAGCATCGCGAGTACATGACGCGCCTGTTGGCGGCGATCGACTCCGAGGTCGTCGAGGCAGCCCATGACCCCTTCGGGGCCCAGGCGGTGGTCTTCGGCCTGTTGATCGACACTGATGAGACCGTCCGCCGCCAACAGTTCGCCGATTTGGCAGCCCACGGCGCCCGGGGCGTGAGGGAGCTGACGCAGCGTCTGCTGCCGCGGATCGAAAACGTCGCGCCCGAAGCGCGGCTGCCGCTGCTCGACATCACGCTGCCTGCCCTCCGCGCCTTTTCTCCCAGCCAATACCAGGCGTTCGACCAGTGCTTCCGGAAATTGACCGCGGCCGACCGAAAAATGGACCTCTTCGAATGGACGCTCAGCCAGATTCTGCGCCGCCAGCTGGCATCCCAATTCGGAAAAGTTGCGGCGCCGCGGATCCGCTACTACGGGCTGCAGCGATTGGGAGAACCCTGTTCGGTCTTGCTGTCGACGCTGGCCTATGCGGGGCACGACGAGCGGAAGGCTGCCCGCGCGCTGACGCTGGCCGCTGCCCTGCTGGTGGACGTGCCGGTGCAGCAGTTACCGCGAGAACGCTGCGGGCTCGGCGATCTCCAGCGGGTGTTGGAGCAGCTTCGTGAAGTGGCTCCCCACAAGCGGGGTCTCCTTGTCGATGCCTGTGCGGCGTCGATTTGTGCCGACGGCAAGATCACGGTTCGCGAAGGCGAATTGCTCCGCGGGATCTCCGCCTTGCTCGATTGCCCGATGCCTCCCCTGCTCCCTGGCCAGCCGCTGGCCCACACGCCGTTGGCGGCCGGCCGCTCCCCGCGCTAGGCTCTGTTAGGAAACGTCCCGGATCCGATCCTTCCGCCCCGCTGTCCGCCGCGCGCCGGGGGCGACGAGATCGACTACAATTGCCACCTCCTTCGGCAACGCTCGAAGTGTTTCCTGCCCACCTTCCCACCTCTGTCTCTTCACCCTTGAGGGTTCCATGAATCGCCATTCGACACGTCGCGACTTTGTGAAACAGATCGGCCTCGCCGGTTCGGCGTTGGCGCTGCCGGCCCTGAGCTATTCGCGCGTTTGGGGCGCCAACGAGCGACTGGCGATCGCCAGCGTCGGCACAGGCGGCAAAGGCTGGAGCGACTTGAATGGCGTGGCCGCCAGCCCCGCTGTCGATGTGACCGCGTTATGCGACATCGACAGCTCGACCGCCCATCTCGGGCGAGCCGCCGAAAAATATGCCGCCGCGCAGACCTATGCCGACTGGCGCGTGATGCTTGACAAAGAAAAGCGCATCGACGGGGTGATCGTCTCGACGCCCGATTTCATGCACGCCCCCATCGGGCTGGCGGCCATGCAATTGGGCAAGCACGTCTTCTGCCAAAAACCGCTGACCCACACGGTGTTCGAAGCCCGTCAAATGCGATTGGCGGCGAAGCAGCACGACGTGGTCACGCAGATGGGCAATCAGATCCAATCGCACCAGGCCTATCGCACCGCCGTCCAGATCGTGCACGACGGTTTGATCGGCAAGGTCAAAGCGGTCCATTCGTGGCAAGCCGGGACGCCCCGTTGGCCGCGGCATATCGAGCGGCCGGCAGGCCGAGATCCGGTGCCCGGTCACGTCCGCTGGGACCTTTGGCAGGGCGTTGCCCCCCGCCGCCCTTACAAGCAAAATCTTTACCATCCCTTCCGCTGGCGCGGCTGGCAGGACTACGGGACCGGCCAGTTGGGCGACTTCGGTTGCCACATCCTCGACCCGGTCTTCAAATCGCTTGGGCTGACCGCCCCGCAGGAACTCGTCGCCGAGGCCCCGCCGATCAAACCGGAAACCTGGACCGATCAAGCGACCGTGCGGTACACCTTTCCGGGCACCGAACGCACCGCCGGCGAGACGTTGCCGGTTACCTGGTACGACGCGGTGGGCGTGCGGCCGCCGCGGGAGGCGTTGGGCGATGTGCCGGAATCGTACAAGCTGCCCAACGCCGGATCGGTCCTGGTGGGCGAAAAGGGATCGCTGCTGATCCCCCACGTGGCGATGCCGGTGTTATTCCCCCGCGATCCCGATCTCGCCGTGGAGATCCCGCAGGTCGCAGGCGTCGACCACTACGTGCAGTGGGCCGATGCTTGCCGGGGTGTCGACACCACGACCTCGGCGTTTGATTACTCCGGTCCGCTTACCGAGACGGTGCTGTTGGGAACAATTGCCCTGCGGATGCCCGGTACCAGCTTGCAGTGGGATCCCGAGAAACTAGCGATTCCCAACTCGACAGCCGCCGACCAGCGCCTGACGAAAACCTACTACGCCGGCTGGCAGCCCGCCTGGCTGTAGCCCTGGACTGGCGAAGCCCCCCTGCGACCCCGCCGGGGTCGCAGAGATCAGGCGGCGACGTTCAGGCCCTCCGGAAACGACCGCGCAAAACCCTCCCCTCGCTTACTCAGCCTCAGGCACAAAGGGGGGAAGACGCATCCTGAGCGGCCGCGCCGCGGCCCGCTGTGGATTTGCTTCCGCGGTCACCTCTGGCGTAGTCAATCGAGGCGGCTGAGGTATCCGCTGGTCGAAAAACGGATAAACCAGGCCATATCGCCCGGGGCTTCCGCGAAGCGATCGGCCAGCCGCTGCATCGCTTCCCGATGAACGGGGTCGGCCAGCAATTCGATCGCCCGTGCGGTGTAGAGCAACACGGTTTGGTCGTCGCTTTCCAACAACTGGCGGAAAGTAGCGTACGCCGCCTCGGTCTCTCCGTGCGACGCGAGTGCTGTCGCCGCTTCGATCTGGACGGCCGGACTGGGATCGTCGAGCGCCCGCTGCAACGCTTCTCGTAGCTGCGCGGGCAGCCGCTCCGCAGCGGTCCCCGCCGTGGCGCCCCAGTACCGGATCGCGGGACGGGCATCGGCCAGCGCGCGACGGATCGCCGCAAACCGCTGGGTTCCGACCAAAGAAGCTGCTGACAACAACGGCTCGATCGGCAACGGCCGTTGCCGCGACCATTCATAGGGCGTGGTCCCCTCGGTTTGACGCGCCAATTCGATCTCGGGAACGAAGCCAAGGTCGCGCGTCTGGATCAATTCGTCGCGGAGCGTCTTGCGCATCGCCCGGAGCTGGCTTTGATGCGCGGGCGAATCGGCGAGGTTGCGCAAGTTGAGCGGATCCCGCCGGCAATCGTAAAGCTCTTCCCGGGGCCTCCAAGGACGCAGGTACTGCGCCTGCGCGGGCGTCGCCTCGCCGCTTTCGGCGAGCGCTGCGAACGCCCCGCGGATCGCGCCCTGATCGATCCAGGCACTTTGCTGGTTGTAGCCGCGATGGGGCATGTAGTTGCGGATGTAGAGGTAATCATGGCTGCGGACCGACCTCGCCGTATCGAGGATTTCATCGACGCGATCGCGATGCCCGAACACGAACTGGCGCGGCGGCGTCGCCCGCGGACCGAGAAAAGAACGCCCGCGCATGAAGTCCGGTATCCGCTCGACGCCGGCCAGGCTCAGCACCGTCGGTCCAAAGTCTTCGAAGCTAACCAGACGATCGGTCCACGTATCCGGCCCGCTCGGCGCCAGGTGTCGGTATTTTTTCGGGAACCGGATCAACAAGGGGACCCGCATACCGGAATCGAACAAGGCCCGTTTATGTCGGGGCATGCCCGAACCATGGTCAGCATAGAAAAACACGATCGTGTTTTCGGCGACGCCTGCCTGCTCCAGCTCGGACAACAGTTTGCCAACCTGCCGATCCATCACCTGGACACAGTCGTAGAACCGTGCCACGGTCTTCCGAACCTGGGCCGTGTCGGGATAGTAGGGTGGCAGCGGGACCTCCGCCGGATCGCTGATCTCCGTGGGGGATAGCTCGCTTTGCACTTCGCTGACGAATTGCTCGTACGGCCAGACCATCGTACGCGACTGATGCGTCGTCATCAGATTGAAGACGCTAAAAAACGGTTTGCCCTCCGGACGGTTGCGCCAGTGGGCCGTCGCGCTACTTTCGTCCCACGCCGAAGCGATGATCCGCGGTTCCGCTGCCGAGTTGTAATCGGTCTTGACGTTGTTGGTCGTGTAGTAGCCAGCCTCCCTGAGCCAACTGGGGAAGCCCCGCATCCGCTCGGGCAACGGAAAACGCGACCGCATCGCATGCGTTCCCTGGCGGGTGGCGATGCAACCGTTGATCAAGCAGGCCCGCGACGGCGAGCACACCGGAGCCGTGGCAAACGCGTGCGAGTACTTCGTACTTT
>CAYNVI010000038.1:0-15244 GCA_964400585.1 uncultured Pirellulaceae bacterium
TGGCGATCGACGGGCCGGCGACCGTCCTCGATGTGTTCAGCCCCGTGCGGGAAGATTACGTCGCGCAGGCCAACCGCTAGATATTCTCGCCCCGGCGGGGTCTTGTCCGCTCGCTTTGGCCGAAGCGAGGGGCTTGCTCACGAGGGTCCAGGATCGCTTTCGGGGGCGGGGGACGAGGTGGCACGTGTTCCACCGAACCAGCTGGCCAATGCTTGCTGCCGCATGGCCGAGGCAGGATCGAGCCGTTCGAACTGTTGCCAATAGGCATGCTCTTCACGCAAGCGGGCCTGATACGCCGGTGGACCCGCTGGTAGGAGATGGGGGCCAAACAGCAACGCCGCGTCCCGATCGAGTCCCTCGTAGACGGGATCGGCGGCCGTCGGTTTCCATTCGAAGCAGAGGACCGGGTAGGTCCCTTGGGGATCGGCCACCACTTCGGTCGTGAGGTGGAAACCGTGCTCGAGTCCCCACCGGCGGACCCGTTCGACGTGGCAATTCGCCTGCACGATGACCCGGGGCGGGACCCTTTCCGGGTAGGCCTCCAGGATGCGGGCGATGCGGTGGCCCCCGATCCCGCACAGGCTGATGCTGGCGGCTTCATCCGCCGCCAGGACCGCCAGTCCGTCGCCGAAGCGGACCTCGGCGGCCAGGCCCTGGAGGGCGCGGCAGGAATTTCCCCAGGGCTGACGCTTGTTTTCGATCGCGATTCCCCGTGCGATCCGTCCCTGCCGGAGCAGGGCGACGAGCAATTGCCCATGGTCCGAGCCGACATCGACGTGGACCGGGGCGTCGACGAAAGTCGCAACCGTCTGCAGGCGTGGATCGAGAGACGCCACGGAGGAACTTGGGGGGTGTGGAGGGAAGTATGCGCGGGCTGGGGCGGCATCCGGAAAAATCAGATTTGTCGCCCGCAATGCGCTCCGGGCGGGGACCTCGGGGGCTCTAGGGAAATATCGACCATGATACTTTTCGCCGCAAGGATTTCCGATGTCCAGTCTATTCCAGGCCAGCGTTTTTCATGAAGTCCCTCGGACGGCTTCTGCCGGGTTCCAGTCGGTTGGCCGCAAGCCCCGTTTGGCTCGGTTCGCGTGGTTCAGCGAGTCAGCCGCTTGGAAGGGGATTGATGCCCTGGTCTTTTGTCTGTTGCTGATCGGCGTGGCGTGGTGCTGCGGTTACCTCTTCGAACAAGTCACGGCGTGGGGCAGTCGTCTCGATCCCGGTGCCTGGATCGCCGCCTTCTGGCGAGCTTGTACTGCTTGATCAGGTCGTCGCCAGGGGCTTCGCGGCGCGGCGCCCCCAGAAAACAGTTGCAATGCGTCAGGGGAAACCGGACAATACGAAGCGGCCGGTAAGGCCCCCGCCTCCTTTCCCACCCAGGAACCGTGATGGATCCGAGCTATACCCTCAGCCGCCGTGGGATGTTGCAAGTGGGTGCTGCGGGGGTGACGGCAGGATTGCTGCCCGCCGGCCCAGCCATCGCCAACAAGCGGGAATCCCCCGGCCATGGCCGGGGCAAATCGGTGCTCTTTGTGCAGCTCAGTGGCGGGCTCAGTCAGCTCGATAGCATCGATCCAAAACCGCAGGCGCCCGCCGAAGTCCGCGGGGAGTTTGGCACCATTTCCACGAAGACTCCGGGGGTCGCGGTGTGCGAGCATTTGCCGCGGTTCGCCCAACAGACCGATCGGTGGTCGATCCTCCGCACCCTGGCGCATCGTGAGCACAACCATCTGTTGGCGACGCATGTGTCGCTGACGGGGCGACCGACCCCGGTTCCGCGGGGCGGCAGCGATCTGGACCGGGTTGAATCGCGGAGCGACTTTCCCAATTTCGGGGCAGCCGTCGATTTTGTCCGTCCGCGTCGGGATGGGATCCCCACCTCCGTCGCGCTCCCCAACTATCTGATCGAAGGCCCGCTGACCTGGCCCGGCCAGCATGCCGGTTTCCTGGGAGCCAAGCATGACCCCTGGCAGATCCAGGGCGATCCCGCTGCTCCCGATTTCCGCATGGAAGCCCTCAGCATGCGAGAGGGTGTCCCCGCGGGACGGTTGCAGACGCGGCGGGCGTTGCTGGACCAATTCAACCAGCAACGGGCGGGAGCGGTGGGCGGCGAGGTCCAGGCCTTTCGAGACCAACAAGAAATCGCGCTCAATTTGCTGACTTCGGGACGGGTGGTCGAGGCCTTTGACGTTTCCCGCGAGGCGGACGAAACCCGCGAACGTTTCGGCCGCAACACGTTTGGGCAATCGTTGTTGCTGGCCCGCCGGTTGGTCGAAGCCGAGATTCCGGTCGTCCAAGCGACGATGGGGATCGTGCAGACCTGGGACACCCACACCGATAACTGGGGCAAGCTGAAGAACCGTTTGCTGCCGCAGTTGGATCAAGGGCTTGCCGCCCTGATGGATGATTTGTCGGCATCGGGGTTGTTGGAACAAACCTTGGTGGTGGTGATGGGCGAGTTTGGCCGCACCCCCAAGGTCTCCACGTTGCCCGGGCAAACGCTGCCCGGCCGTGACCACTGGGCCCATGCCTATTCCGGCTTGTTTGCCGGCGCCGGCGTGCAGGGAGGCCAAGTGATTGGCGAGACCGACAACCAGGCGGCTTATCCGATCACCCGCTCTTGGTCGCCGGCCGACGTCTGCACCACGATGCTCTCGGCCTTGGGCATCGCTCCGGAGACCACGATCAACGACCCCCTCGATCGCCCTCACCACCTGTTGAATGGTCAAGTCATAGCGCCTCTTTACGCAGGATCGACGGGATGACGCAAAGCACCCGCCCCCCTCATGTAGCCAGTTGGAACCACGTGCCGCGTTCTCGTCGGGAGATGCTGCAAGCTGGGGCGGTTGGTTTGCTGGGGCTGGGGATGAATCATCTCGCTGGACTGCGCCAAGCCACGGCCGCTGAAGCTCCGGCATCGCTTCCCACGGCGAAGTCGTGCATCTTCATCTTCCTCTCGGGCGGCTTGGCCCAGCACGAGAGTTTCGACATGAAGCCTGAGGCGCCGGCCGAGATCCGCGGCGAGTTCCAACCGATTGCCACTCGGACGCCTGGCCTGCGGATCTGCGAGCATTTGCCGAAATTGGCCGAGCGGAGTCAGCTGTGGTCGCTCTGTCGATCTTTGACGCACAGTTCCAACGAGCACTCAGCCGCCCACCACATGATGTTGACCGGGCAGTCCCAGCTGCCGACCGGGTTTCGTCCGAATCAATCAAGCCGGACCGACAACGCTTCGATCGCTTCGTTGGTCGGTTATGCCCGTGAGGGGCGCAACAACCTGCCGCCGGCCGCGGTCCTGCCCGAACGGTTGGTCCATAATTCCGGTCGCGTGATTCCGGGGCAGCATGCGGGCGAGATGGGCCCGCAGCACGATCCCTGGATGATCGAGGCGTCGCCGTTTCATGCCAAATCGTACGGGGCCTTCCCGACCTACAGCTTCGATCATCAGGAACGGGGCGCCGCCGACGAACGGCTCTTTCAGGCGCCCCAGCTGAGTTTGCCGCCGGGGCTGGGGATGCGAGACGTTTCAGGACGTTTGGAATTGTTGGAAACCCTTCGCAGTCAGCGGGCGCGGCTGGGACAGTTTGCCGAGACCCAACAGTTTGACCGACTCCGCGAAGGAGCGATCTCACTGATGACCGATGCGACCGTCCAGCAGGCCCTCGACGTGACGCATGCCGACGAAGCGACGGTTGATCGCTATGGACGCAACTCCTTCGGCTGGTCGCTGTTGATGGCGCGGCGACTGGTCGCCGCCGGCGTCAACCTGGTGCAGGTCAACCTCGGCAATGACGAGACCTGGGATACGCACGGCAACGCTTTCCCGCACCTCAAGAACAACCTGTTTCCGCCGACCGACCAGGCGGTGGCTGCTTTGCTGGATGACTTGCAGGCGACGGGCGAACTCGAGGAGACCCTGATCGTGATGGCCAGCGAGTTCGGACGCACGCCCAAAATCAGTCTGTTGGAAAAACATTACGAACTTCCCGGACGGGATCACTGGGGTGCCGCCCAGAGCGTCTGGTTTGCCGGCGGCGGGGTGCAAGGTGGCAATGTCGTCGGGGCGACCGACGCCCACGCCGCCTATCCCACCGAACAGCCCGTCACGCCCGAAGACTTTGCCGCGACGATCTACCGGGCGCTCGGGATCCCCGCGACCGCTGCGTGGTATGATGCCCAAGACCGACCCCACCAGATTTATCATGGCAAACCGATCGCCGGATTAATGTAGTCCTACCTCACGTGTCTCCCGACGAGCAGGTCGTGTTCCCGCGATCTTGCTCCCCTCCCCCAACCTTGCTGAAAGCGAAGTGCCCTCTGGAAACCCCTTGCTGTGTCTCCTGTTTCCGCCGCGCGGGAGCGAATCACAGACGCCGCGACGCGGTCCGTTCGGGGTTCCTGGTAAAGCATCGCACCGTCCAAGCGAAGCGTTCTAGATTTGGAATTGTTGTTATGTCATTGCGGTGGTTCATGCCCGGCCTGTTCATCGGCCTGACTTTGGTGCCCGGAATCGTTTCGGCGCAGCTTACGGTGACCTCCGTGCAGCCGGCCACCTGCCGGCCTGGGGCAACGACGACGTTGACGATCCAAGGAAAAGGACTGGGGCCTGCTCTGCGTGGCATCTGCAGCGTGCCGGAGGCGACGGTTCGCTTGGAATCGAGCGAAGCGGAAACGGCGGTCCTCGCGGTCACGCTGCCCGAGCAAACCTCGCTGGGACCGTTCGGTCTCTGGCTCTCCAGTCCTGCCGCAACCGCCGCACCGCTCGTCTTGCTGGCCGATGACCTGCCGGTCGTCAGCGACACTTCCTCGAATCATCGGGTGGAAACCGCCCAAGCCCTCGAGCCCCTCTCGGCGGTGGATGGCCGCAGCGACGGACCGCAAAGTGATTTTTACCGGGTGCGTGTCGAGGCGGGGCAGGCGTTGTCATGCGAGGTGCTCACCCAAGCGATCGGCTCCCCGATGGACCCCATGGTCCGTTTGTGGGGAGCGGACGGCGAACTGCTGCGAACCGAGGATGATAGCGCCGTTGGCCCCGATTGTCGCTTTCGCCATCGCTTTGAGGAGGCGGGTGAGGCGGTGCTGGAGGTTCGCGATAACGCTTTCGGAGCGGGAGATCGCTACCACTTGCGGATTGGGGATTTTCCGATCGTGCCTCACGCGATGCCGTTGGCGATTCAGCGTGGCGTGGCGACGGCCGTCCGTTTCCTCGGAGAGGACGTAGCCGAGGCAGAACCTCAAACTGTGGAACTGCCCACCGATGGCTATGGCGAACACGCCGTCGTGGCAACCCGGCGGCCGAGCGGACAGGCGCGAGCCTGGGCTCCGCTGTACGTTAGTGATGCGCCGCAAGTGAGCGAGCCGATGCCAACCGCCAAGCCAGGCGATGGTCCGGACGAGGCCGGCCCGCTCGCTTTCCCCGTCGGCTTCAGCGGCTTACTCGCGACGCCCGGCGAACACGATCAGATCCGACTGCAAGGCGTCCCGAAAGCTCGCGTCCAGATCCGCGCCCGGACCCGCAGTCTGGGCTGTGCCACTTTGCTGCGAATGCGGCTGTTCAACGCGGAGGACGCGGTGGTGGCAGAAACAAAAGTGACCGAGAGCGACGAGTGGAGTTTCGCTTACACTTTTCCCGACGCAGGTCATTATCGTCTGGAAGTCTCGGATCTGCTGGAGCGAGGCGGGCCTGGATTTGGTTATCACGTCGAAGTCCTCCCGGCCAATCAGTTTTCGCTGGCCCTCAAGCCGGATGCGAAGACACCGGAAAGCTTCGAGGTCGAAGCGGGGCAAGGGGCCGGCGCGATCGAGCTGCAGGTCGACCGGTGGGGATACGAGGGAGCGATTCAGCTGTCGCTCGCCGGCGCGGCCGAGGGCCTGCGGTTGCTCAATCCCGTGATCGCTGCGCAAGCCAAAACGCACCGCCTGTTCCTTGCGTCCACTGACGCCTGGACGCCCGACGCGTTGGCACTCGTCGGGCTGCGTGGCGAGTCGATAGCGGAACCGATTCGACGCACCGAGCTGAGCAGTTTGGCGGTGCATCGCTTGAAGCGGCCGCATGTACCTTTCCCCGCAGGCTGGAACGATGGAAGGGTTGTGGTCAATGGGAATCCGCCACGCGCGGCCGCCTGGGGGCTGCAGCCAGCAGAGCCACTGCAGTTCGCGAAGTCGCAGGGAACCCCCACCGCAACGTTGTCGCTGAAGCGATCGAACGAAGCGTTCAAGGGGAATCTGGAGATCTTACCGGAAGGGCTGCCGGAGGGTTGGACGGTGGCTACGAAGATGGAAAAGGACCAGTATCAACTGACCTTCACGGGCACCGCCGGTCCCGCCGCTCCGCCGACCGCGTTGCAACTGCTGAGCTACGGTGAATTGAATGGCCGTGGCAAATTGCTGCCGGTTTCGCTGCCAGTCGAGTGGATCGATCCTGTCCAGGTTCAAGTGACCTTTGATGCCCCCTTGGTTCCTGGCCAGTCCGTCGCCGGCTCGGTGGCCGTCACGCGTCGGGGTGGCGATCCGCAGCCACTCACCCTGCAGTGGGAATCGCTCCCGGCGGGCCTTTCGACGCCGGGAAAACTGGAAATCCCGGCGGATCAAAACGAGGTGCCTGTCACCTTCACCTTGGCGCCCGATGCGCGTCTGGCCGACGGCAGCACACTGAACTATCAGCTGCAGAGCCAATACCGTGGTCAGCCGGTGCAGACCCGTGGTCAGACCGCCGCATTGGAAGTCCGCGAACCGCCGCAGGCGATCGAGATTTATCCACCCGAAGTCGTGCTGCAAACGGGGCGAGAACGTCAGCAGATCGTGGTGACCGGAGTGGCTGCCAACGGGGCACTGCGGGATTGGACCTCCGAGGTCCAGTTGACGGCGAAGGATCCAGAGATCGCCTCTCTGGAAGGGACGGCGGTCTTTCCGCACGCCGATGGTGAAACGGAAATCGTCGTGCAGGTCGGAACGTTGCAGCAAACCATTCCGGTTCGGGTGAGCGGCATGGAGACCGGCCGACGCGTCGATTTTGAATCCGAAGTCCTCGTGGCGCTTTCCAAACAAGGCTGCAACTCAGGCGCGTGCCACGGCTCTCCCAGCGGAAAAGGGATGTTCCGGTTGTCACTGCGGGCCTTTGACCGCCAGCTCGACGAGCTGACGTTGATTCGCGAGGCAGGGGGGCGGCGGGTAAACCGGATGGAACCGGCAGAGAGTTTGTTGCTGTTGAAACCGCTGATGAAGGTCAGTCACGGGGGCGGCAAGCAGCTCCGCGAGGACGACGAAGCCTATGCGATCTTGCGCGACTGGATCACTGAAGGGGCCCAAGCCGATCCCCCCGAGACCCCGCGCTGCGTTCGCTTGGAGGTCTACCCGGCGGCGAAACGCGTCCTGCAGAAGAAGGACGGCGGCCAGCAGTTGGCGGTAACGGCTCACTTTGCCGACGGCAGTCGCCGCGACGTGACCCACTTGGCCGCCTACGAAACCTCGAATACCGCGGTCGCCACCATCGATGAACACGGACAGATCACGCCGCATGACCGGGGGGAGGCGGCGATTCTGGTCCGTTTCCTGGAACACATCGAATCGGTTCCCGTGATGTTCGTGAAGGATGTGCCCGGCTTTGCCTGGAAGGCCCCTCCCGAAAACAACGAGATCGACCGGCTGGTCAATGCCAAGCTGCGGCAGTTGCAGTACCTGCCGGCGGAGACCTGTAGTGACGCCGAATTCCTCCGCCGCGCCTACCTGGACGTGATCGGGCTGTTGCCGACGGTTACGGAAAGCGAGGCATTCTTGGCCGATCCCGCCGAAGATAAGCGAAGCCGATTGATCGATCAGCTGCTGGAGCGGGAAGAATACGCCAAATTCTGGGCGCTCAAGTGGGGGGACTTGCTGAAGATGACCGGCAAGCTGGTCGGGGACCAGGGCGTCTACAAGTACCACCGCTGGGTCGAAGCGGCCTTCCGGGACAACATGCCCTACGACCAGTTTGCTCAGCAATTACTGACCGCCAGTGGCAGCACACTGGCCAACCCGCCGGCGAATTTCTATCGCACGGCGACCGACATGAACGAATGCGTCGAGACGATCTCCCAGGTCTTCCTGGGCGCGCGATTGCAATGTGCCAAGTGCCACAATCACCCGTTCGAGCATTGGACGCAGGATAACTACTATGGTCTCGGAGCCTTCTTCCATCGGGTGCAGCGGCGGAACACGCAGCGTCCCGGCGAGATGTTCATCTGGACGAATCATCAGGGCGAAGTCACGCAACCCCGCACCGGGGAAACGATGGACCCGTGGTTGCCGCTGGCCGGATCCCGGACGCTGGAAAACGAAGTCGATCGCCGTCAAGCCTTTGCCCAGTGGCTGGTCGACCCGGAGAACCCGTACTTCGCGAAAATCGAAGCCAATCGGATTTGGAGCCAACTCTTTGCCCGCGGGATCGTCGACCCCATCGATGACTTTCGTGCCTCGAATCCGGCGACCAATGCGCCCTTACTGGACGCCTTGGCCGAAGCCTTCATCGACAGCGGATTCGATCGCAAAGCGTTGTTGCGGATGATCCTGAACAGTCGGACCTACCAGGCCAGCTATCAAGCCGATTCGTTCAATCAGGATGACGAGTGGTATTTTTCGCACCAGCAACCCCGTCTCCTCACGGCGGAACAGCTGTTGGATGCGGTGAACCAGACGACGGGCGTCGCCCAAAAGCTGGGGAACCTGCCCGCGGGGACGAAGGCGACGCAGTTGCCGGCGCCCGACCTGGTGAAGGTGGAGTTCTTGAAAGTCTTCGGGCAGCCGGAACGAAGTACCGTTTGCGCGTGCGAACGGAGCGACGATTCCAACTTGGGGATGGCGATCGAATTATTCAATGGCGCGACGATCCATAGCAAGTTGCGGGATCCCCAAAACCGGTTCCGACAAGCCCTGGCGGCGGGACGGTCGAGCGAAGAAGTGTTGCGAGAGTTGTACCTGGCCGCACTTTGCCGTCCTCCCTCGGAGATTGAACAACAGACAGCGCTCCAGCATCTCGCGACACGAGACGATCCCGCCGCGGCGTTCGAGGATATCTGCTGGGCGCTGTTGAATACCGACGAATTTCTATTCCAGCATTGAGTGACGGCAGCCCCACGATGAACATCTTTTGCGCTTTCCGATCAACGGCTTTGGTCGGCCCCCTGCTGCTCCTCGGTGCGATTCCAGGGGGCTCGCTGACGGCTTGGGCGGCGGACGCCGAGGTCAGTTTTCGTCGTCAGGTGGCTCCCATCCTGCTGGATCGTTGCGTGGCGTGTCACGGTGCGAAGAAAGCCGAAGGAGGCTACCGCGTCGATACCTACGCGGAACTGCTCAAGGCGGGAGATTCGGCCGAGCCCCCGATCGCTGAGGCACCGGGCGAGACGAGCGAATTGCTGCGGCGGATGACAACCGACGAAGAATTCGAGCGGATGCCGGCCGAGAGCGACGCGCTGCCGCAGGAGGAGATCGACGTGGTCGCGCGGTGGATTGCTGCGGGGGCTAAGTTTGACGGTGACAAGCCCGCCGACCCGTTGGCCTTCGTGATCCCCGCCCCCCGGCATGCCGACCCGCCCGCACACTATCGCGTCAGCGTCCCGGTGACAGCCCTGGCCTTCGCGCCGGAGGCGGGGCAGGTGGTCGTGGGCGGCTATCACGAGCTGTCGGTTTGGAATCCAGAGACGGGCGATTTACTGCGGCGGATCCCTAACCTTGGCCAGCGAATCTATGCGACGGCGCTCAGCCCCGACCGATCGACCCTGGCCGTCGCCTGCGGCGAACCGGGACGCAGCGGCGAGGTCCGATTGGTCGATTGGCAGAGTGGCGAAGTGCAAGCGGTCGTCGGACGAGCCGCCGCGGTCGTGCTTGACGTGGCATTTCGTCCGAACAGTAACCAATTGGCGATCGCGGCAGCCGACCATACCGTGCGGATCATCGATCGCGAGACGCTGAAAGTCGTCCAGACGCTGGCCAGCCATGCCGACTGGGTGACGGCGGTTGCCTGGAGCGACGATGGAAAACGCCTCGCCTCGGCCAGTCGCGACAAGACGGCCAAAGTCTTCGACGCCGAGACGGGCGAATTGGTGACTAGCTACAAAGGGCACGCAGCCGCCGTCACCGACGTCGCGTTCCTGCCCGGTGCGAACCACCTTATCTCGGTGGGGGGCGACAAGAAACTCCATCGGTGGCAGGCGAGCGACGGAAAGAAAGTTGCCGAGGTACCGCTGGGAGGCGAAGGACATGCGCTGACCCAGGGCGAGGGCGTCGTCTGGGTCGCCTGTTCCGAAGGCCGGCTGGTGGCCATCGATCTGGGCAAGAATCAAGTCAGCCAGGAATTGAAAGGCCACCGCGACTGGGTCCTGTCCGCCGCCTCGCACCCGCAGCAAGCCCGCCTTGTTTCCGGAGGTTTCGACGGGGAAGTGCGATTCTGGAACGCCGAAGATGGCCAGTTGATCCAGTCGTGGTTGGCGAAGCCTTAACGGCCTTTCGGCCCTGGCCCGCGCGTGAAAAGCGGCCCTGCCCAGCTAGAACAGCTGGCGAATCGCTTCGCCTTGCTCGAGCAAATTGAACGGTCGCCCGCTGGAATCGCGGGCCTGCAGGTCCTGGACGCCGGCGGCGTGGTAGACCGTTTTGGCGATGTCGGCGGGCGAGACCGGATGCTCGGCGGGGTACTCTCCCAGACGATCGCTTGCCCCGAAGGTCTGACCGCCGCGGATGCCTCCGCCCGCCATCAGGACGCTGAGGCAATGCGTCCAGTGGTCGCGGCCGGCCCCGCTGACGCCTCCCGAACGCGGATCGCCAATCTTCGGTTTGCGTCCCATTTCGCTGGTGACCAAGACCAGGGTTTGATCGAGCAACCCCCGCTGCTGAAGATCTTCGATCAAGGCCGAAAAAGCTTGGTCGAATTCGGGCAACAGGTGGTCTTTTAAGCAACCGAAATTGTTCCCGTGCGTGTCCCAGCCACCGGCACTTTTGCACTGTTTGGCGATTCCTCGGTTCTCTTTCCAAAAGACCGTGATGAAGGGAATCTCCGCTTCGACCAGGCGGCGGGCCAGCAACAGGCTCATCGCATTGATCGATGTTCCGTAACGTTCGCGGAGACCGACCGGTTCTTGGCTCACATCGAACGCCGTGGTCGCTTGCGAGGAGAGCAGCAGGTTCAGCGTCCGTTGCTGCTGCTGTTTCCAGAGGCGTTCGGCCGGGGAGGATTCAAACCGGCGACGGGCGACGTCCAATTGTTCCAGCAGGGCCTGACGGTCCTGAAGTTGTTCGCGCGTCATGTCCCCGGCGAGGACCAGCGAAGGGGCTTGGAATTGCAGCGGCTCCTCGGGCGCGCCACCGACGTAGAGCGGATCGAATTCGACTCCCAGGCGGGCGGCAAACTGGCCGGGACGGGTGTACGGGGCCCGGCTCGGTTTATGCGGCAGCGTGATCGCGTTGGGCAAACCGCCGGTGTGCTCGCGTCGCGAGGCGACCACCGAGCCCAGGAAAGGCCAATCGTCGGCATAGGGACGGCGATCATTGCCGAGCGACAAGAAGGTCGGGTCGGGTTCATGGCCGGTGAGGTTGTAGTAGTAGCCGGCGTGATGGTCATTGGTACTGACACTGCCGCCGACCGAGCGAACGATCGCCAGATGGTTGGCTTGTTGCGCCAACCGCGGCAGGTGCTCGCTCAAACGGATCTCCGGGGCCGCCGTGGCAATGGGAGCGAACGGGCCGCGGTATTCGGCCGGGGCCTCGGGCTTCATGTCCCAGGTGTCGACGTGGGAAGCGCCGCCGCAGAGGAAAAACAGGATCACCGACTTGGCTTTGCCTCCCGTGGCGGAAGCCATTGCCGGAGAGGAGGCGATCGGGTCGGCCGCCAGGGGAGCGGGGCGTCCGAATTGAAGGCCGGCAAATCCGCTGGCCGAAGCGACCAGAAAGGCCCGCCGATCGGCGACAGTTCGTCGCGGGGGATGCGATGACATGCTGGCTTTTCCTGCTCGCTGGCGTAGTCGATTTCCCATCAGGATTGGAATCGATTGTAACAAGTCGCCGCGAGCCGGGCGGTCTCGCCTGCCACCGGCCGGCACTAAGGCGGGGCGTCAAACAGGCGGAGCTGGATTTCCGCCTGCGGCGGTGCGGCAACGGTGGAGCTGTTCAACGCTCCCATGATCCGACCAGCGGCGGCCATCCCGCTGAGGAACGCCCCTTCGACGCGAGGGCCGCCGCACCAGTCGCCGCAAGCCACGCATTGCAGCGCGGGATCGAAAAGGCACCGTTCATCAAGCGGTTGCGTCGGCAAGGCGTGCCGCCACAAGTGCGCGACTTGATAGATCGGTTGCGGCGGGACGGCGCCGGTCACGCGGCTGAACTCATCGAGCAACTCGCGTTGAACGGCTTCCGGAGTCGCTTCCAGATGGGCTTGCGTCCATTCCGGGGAACCATGCAGCACCCACGTTTCGGGAGTGCGCGGGCGGCCCGGCTTGCTGCTGTTACGGGCAATCCAGGAGAGGCTGGAGGCTTGCGGGAAAGCACCATCAAAAGCGAGCGGCAGGGGCTCGTCGAAGCCCAGCATCAACGCCCAGCATCCGCTCATCGCGGTGCTGTGAGCGCGTTCCTTCCAAGCCGGTTTTTCGGCGGCGAGCAACTGAGCGGTTTGAGCCGCTGGAGCGCTGAGCACGATCCAATCGAAGGATCCCAAAACCGTCCCCTGAGATGCCGTCAGCTGCCAGCCTCCCGCATCCCGTCCGACCTCGGTGACGTGCACACCGCGGCGCACCTGCAGATCGGCTGCCAGGTGGCTGCAGATGGCGGGCATCTCCGGGACGGCGACGTACCGTTGGCGGCCCGATTTTTCGGCGTCGATAGCGCCGTCGACCAGCGAGACGATCCGTCCCTGCCAGGGTTGCGCCAACCCTTGCGCCAGCCATGCCTTGAGGTAACGTTGGAAGCGGGGGTCGCGGGCGATGAAATATTGGGTGCCATGGTCGAAGGCCAGCTGATCATCGACCTGCCGGGTGGCCATCCGTCCGCCAAAGCCTTGGCTCTTCTCGAACACCGTGACCTCTACCCCATGATCGGCCAACGTGCGGGCGGCCATCGTGCCGGCCAGCCCGGCGCCCACCACAGCGACCGAGGGGGTCGGATGATACAGCGGTCGCGTCACTTTCCGCAGGAAGGATTGCGGATGGAGACGTTTGGCGTGTTGCTCGGTCGCGCGTCCGCGCACCGTTCCCAGGATCTCTTGCGGCGGACGAAAGGGACGGTCGAATTGGCCGAGGCACCACAGCAGACCGCCATAGGAAGCGGGGTCTCGCCCGTCGAGTGCGTACCGATGATTCAAATCGATCAGCATCCGCAGGGCTTGCTGCGGGCCAGCCGTCCACTGGGGGATCGCCTTGCCCCAGGTCATCCGGACGTTGTTGTGCAGTTCCCCATGGATCAACAGCGACCGCTGGGCGGCATCCCAGAAGGCATCCTGCGTGCGGCCTCGCGCCAAAGTTTCCCAATCGAACAAGTCGGGACGCCGATCGTCGGCATGTTCGTGCAACGTCGCCTGGGCCCAGGAGGGCAAAACACTCAGCCGCGTATGAGCGGGCCGGTAAAAACAAAATGCATAAGCAAGTTCACGCCAGATCAGCAGTTCGTCCAGGAACTTCTCGGCCCCTTTGCCCCCCACGTCGGCAGCTTCGCGGGCGATCCGCTGTGGGGCCACCATCCCGTAATGCAGGTAGGGCGAGAGCCGGCTGACGCCATCGACCAAGGGGCTATTGCGACGCTGATGGTATTGCCGCAAGCCCGTCCGGCAAAAGCGATCCCAGCGTCGGTAGCCAGCGGATGATCCGCCCACTGTCGAGGGAACCGGCCCGACGGCGTGATCGATTTCACAGCCCGCGACGAGCCCTGCCAGATCGGTCGACCGCAGATCGAGCGGACGAAAGGGGAGATCTCCAGGCAGGCGGGCGGGCCGAATCGGTTCGACTTCCGCAGCAGCCTGGGAAACCTTTTCGGCATAGAGCGCTTCGGTGGCTTTTCGATAAGCAAATGCACGGTCATAAGCTTTGCCAACCCGCTGCATGGGCACGACACAGGCCGTGTCGACCGTGACCACAGGACGATCGAGCTGACGACTTAGCAGCTCGGTCCAGCGGTTCAACGGAGGCGTCGGCATCTCTTCGGTGACCACCACGGCCGCCCGCCGGCCCAGTTCGCGCAGATGCGGGCCGCGATGTCCGGGGCGTTCCAGATGGAACGCGTAGGCGATCTCGCGCTGCTGCAAACGCTGCTGCACATCGCGTGCTCCTTGCAGCACGAAAGTGTGATGACGATCGGAAGCGTAGGGGTAACGTTCGCTGAGCGCGTGATAGACGAAGACAGGAAGGTCGAGACAGTTTGCCAGGTGAATGGCCGCGTCGAGCGCCGGGTTTTCTTCGCTGCGGACCGCCGTCCGCATCCAGTAGAGGACGAATTCCCCCGGAACGGGCTCGCGCGAACGAAGCAGACGTGCCCGTTCGCGAAGACTGTCGGGAAGCTCGTCCAGCCAGTCCGCGGAGGTCACCATCGAAAGCCAATTTGGAAAAAGGGATTTGGTCGAAGCGGAGACGAGCCGCATCGAGCGCGACACAGCGGCTAGGGCGACACAGCGGCTAGGGCGACACAGCGGCGGTCGGATCGAGCGGGTTGCTGAGTCCCAGCGTCTGGGACAGCATCCAGAGGACCAGCAAACCGCGCGCGGTCCAGGCGACGGTTCGCAGCCAGTTTCCTGCCACCAACCGTTGCTGGACAGCGGGATCGTAGGCCTGGACCAGGGCAGCGTGCTGCGGCACCTGGACGGTAAACGTGATCAACCAAATTGCCAAGACGAGGACCAACCCGATGATCGCGGGGGTGAAGGCGATCCCAGCGGGAGGCCAACCGAGCAGGAGCAATGCCGTTGCCAGCTCGGCAAGCATCAACGGGACCACGACCCACGATGTCAACCGATTGTGCTCCGCTTCATAGCGGGCGAAAGCGGCCTCCCCCACGCGGGAATAGAGCGGGTAGTGAACGATCTGGACGAACCAAATCAGGCCCACCATCGCCAGGGTCGAAGCCACTTGGATCAGCAGAATGGATCTCGAAAAATCGAGCATGTCGCCGCAGGGAAACAGGAAGCGTCCCGACGCATCTAGGCCGCGGGACCAGCGACCTCGACGAACACTCCGCGGTCCGCTACGGAATTAAAGGCCTCCCGCTCGATCTGACAAGTCCCGCCGCCTCGTTTTTCCTTCTC
>CAYNVI010000038.1:15344-16687 GCA_964400585.1 uncultured Pirellulaceae bacterium
CGGGCTTTCCTTCTCCGGGCTTTCCTTCTCCGGGCTTTCCTTCTCCGGGCTTTCCTTCTCCGGGCTTTCCGCGGCGGGCTTTCTGCATACTGCCTCACGTGACCGCAGGACCTCGCGAAAAAACCCGCCGTCGGCTTCCGGATGTTCCTTTAGACGCGGCGACGACGGCGGCGGGCGAGCCCGCCCCAGGCAGCCATGCCGAACCCCCAGACGGCGAGCGACGCTGGCTCGGGCAATGCTCCCGTGGTTGTATCGGGGGTCGGAATGAAATCCTGGGTGTTGGCGGAGCCGAGGCTCGCCAGCCCATTATTGAAGACATAGACGCCGTCGGCAGCCGTACTTCCTCCGCCATCCTTGGCATAAAAGTTTCCCCAGACGGGGTTGCGCATTGTCTGGAAGGTCACGTCGTCCCAGTTCCCTTCGTCCAATTTCACGCCGTAGATGTCATTGGGCAGCCCGGGATTACTACCGCCGGTCCCCGTCGTCACGAAAGTGTCTACTTCGATGTTCGATTTCGTCGGATCCGTCGGATCCCTCGGCAATGTCGTGAAGTCGCTGAGGGCAAAGCTTTCGCTCAACTGCAAAATCGAGTGGCTCGATTCGGGAGCCAAAGCCGACCCGTCGGCATTCCGTAATTCGTACGAATAGGTCCAAATCATTGTGCTCGCATCTTGACTAATGTTCCAGCTGAGCTTGAATCCGCCCTCGCTCGTCGACCAACCCTGGTTGCCCGTCAGGCCGTTGCCGGTGTCGCGAAAGCCGCTATAGTCCGAGGCCCCAACCGTCGTCCCCAGGACGCCGGCGTGGGCGGTCCCGGCAGGACCGAGCAGCAGTGAGCTGAGCAAACAAATCCAAAGTGAAGAACGCATGTCAGATCTCCTGAAAGAAGCGGGGCGGGGAAGGCAGCGGCTCGCCTGGCGTCTGCGGACCGCGGCGACTGGGCCACCGTCTTCGCGGTGGTTCGCAACCATCGCGATCAGCGGCGGCGGAAAACACGACCGGCTGGGTGGACGCCGCGGCTGGGTGGACGCCGCGGCTGGGTGGACGCCGCAACCCGGGCCACCCCTCTTCAGAGCAAACGATGCGCCTCGAATGGGGGTGCGGCGGCCCACGCCGTGACGCGTCCGGGTCAGGCGGCGTCGCAAACCAAGGAAATCGCCGCTTGGCCCATCTTTTCACGCCCAGCGATTGGCTGACGGGTGAGCGATTTTGGCATCACCCTGAGGCGTCAGGACTGAGCGGCGAGGGTCGCCTGCGCGCTCCTCGAGCGCTGCGGTGTGCGTCAGCGCGCCGCCGCACCGTGCTTGCCCATTTGTTAACATTCCTAGCTAATGGTCTCGGGC
>CAYNVI010000039.1:0-16627 GCA_964400585.1 uncultured Pirellulaceae bacterium
CGGCCCCGGCCTGGTCCTACCAGCTCGCCCAGCCGCTGCGGCGCCTGCGGGGCCGGGTGTTCGGGATCGTCGGCTTGGGGAGGATCGGGATCGCGACGGCGCGACGTGCCCTGGCACTGGGGATGGACGTACGATTTTTCGATCCACTGATCGCCGACGGTTACGACAAAGCCGTCGGAGTCCGCCGGATGGAATCACTGGAAGCCTTGCTGCGGGAAGCATTCGTGGTCAGTATGCACTGCCCGCTGACCGAGCAGACGCGTCGCATGATCAACGCCACCACGCTCGCGCACCTGCCGATGGGAAGCTATTTGATCAATACGGCGCGTGGCGACGTGGTGGATGTGGGGGCGCTTCCCGAGGCTTTGGCCGGCGGCCGGTTGGCCGGGGCGGGGATCGATGTGTTGGCCGACGAACCTCCCCATCCCGAGAATCCCTTGGTCGCTGCCTGGCGCGATCCGCAGCATCCGGCCCACCAGCGTTTGATCCTCAATCCGCACGCCGCGTTCTACAGCGAAGAAGGGCTGGCCGACATGCGTCGCAAAGGGGCCGAGGCTTGCCGGCGGGCGTTGACCGGCCAGTCGCTCCGCAACGTGATCAATCCCTGAGATCGCGAACCGCAGCGGCTGGCGGGGCGAGCGTGGAGATCACGCTCGCCAGTTCGGCAAGGATCATCGCCGTAGCGCCCCAGACGTAGTGGTCCTGCCAGCGAAGCCCCGGGGCTCGGAAAGCGAGTTGGCCGACCGTTTTCCCTCCGCGGGTGACCGCACGGCTGAAGACTTCCTGCTGCCAGGCACCGGCCTGCAGGAGCTGTCCGAGCGGGCATTCCAGCACCGCGGCGACCTCGACAGCGTCCGGACGCCAAGCTTGCTGGGGAGGGTCGCAACAGAGCACCAGCGGGTGCACCCAGTTGTTGCTGGCGTAGACATACCGCGGGGATAAATGACCGCACAGCCGCAGATTTTGAGGACTCAGTCCCAGCTCTTCGGCGTACTCCCGTAAGGCGGCTTCCAGCTCGGTTTCGCCCGCTTCGATCCGTCCGCCTGGCAAGCAGATCTGGCCTCCGTGGTGCTTGATCGCCGTCGGCCGTCGCGTTAGCGGGAGGGTCCAGGTTCCTTGGCGGCGAAACAACATCACGGCGACCGCGGCCTGACGCGCCAACCGCGGCGGCGGTCCTTGATGCCGCCCGTAAGCCAAGCAGGGCGCGGCTTGGCGGAGACCACGGCGCTCGGGAAGGCCCGCGACCAGCCGCTGCGTGAGCGCTGCGGGGAGCGTCTCGGCGACGGCAGCAGCATCGAAAGGGAAAACGCCCATCGCGGCAAGTTCCTACGCAGCGCGGGGTGGGTCGGCCTGCGCGTCCTTGGCCAGCGCGTCGTCGGACTCTGCGGCGTGATCCGCCGCGCGCGGCAGGGCAGCGATCGTCCGCTCGGTCGCGCCGCGGTGCTGGCGGATCAGGGCTTGCGCCGCCTGCCCGAGCGACTCGGCCCAGCGGCGGTCGGTCAAACAGTGCTCGACGAATTCCCCAAGTTCCGGTTCGTCGGCCACTTCGACCGCCCCGCCCGCCGTTTTTAGATTGCGGACGATATCGTGAAAGTTGCGAGTGCTGGGACCAAAGGCGACGGCCGCTCCGTAACCACACGGTTCCAGCATGTTCTGCCCGCCTCGCCGACCAAAGCTTCCGCCGACCAAGGCGATCTGCGACGTGCCCCACCATCCCTTCAATTCCCCGATCGTGTCGATCAGGAGCACGGTTTGGCGATCCCAATCCGCCGGCGGCGTCTGGTCGGATAACGCGGTGCGGCGACGGCAGACCAGGCCCGCGCGAACAATTTCCTCGGCCACTTCATCGAACCGCTGGGGATGGCGGGGCACCAGGATCAGGCGGAGCAGCGGGAAACGGGGGCTCAAACGCTGGTAGATGCGTAAGGCCATCGCTTCCTCCCCCGCCGCGGTGCTGCCCGCCAGCCAGATCGTATGCTCGTCTCGGATCGCGGCGAGCTGGCGGCTTCGGGCGACTTCCGGCGTTTGCCGATCCGGCGGGGCATCGTCGTATTTCATCGATCCGGTCCGGCAGAGGCGTGATGGCGAGACGCCCAGGTCCAGGAAGCGATCGCGGCTCGCCGCATCCTGGCAGCCGACGAACGTCAGCCGTTGGAAGGTCGGGGCAATCCACCGTCGCAGCCGGCGGTAGCCGCGGTGGGAGCGGGCGCTCAGGCGGCCGTTGACCACGGCGATGGGAACGCCCTGTCGCTCCGCCGCTCGGATCCAGTTCGGCCAAATCTCCAGCTCGGCCAGGACCAACAGATCGGGCTGCAGCCGCCGCAGGGCCCGCCGCACGCTCCAGCTGAAATCGAGGGGGGCAAAGAAGACCGGATGGGCGGCGAAGACCCGGCTCGCCAACGCGTATCCCGAATCGGTGGAGCAACTGATCAGCAGTTCCGCGTCGGGATCCTGTTGCTGGAGTCGTTGCACCAGGCCACGGAGCAGATTGACTTCGCCGACGCTGACGGCGTGCAGCCAAATCCGTCGGCTGGCGGTCGGCGCTCCCGCGGGGACGGCTCCCAGCAGTTTCTCGCGCCAGCCTTGCCGATAGCGGCCATGGCGGACGGCCCGGTAGAGGATCAGCGGCGCGAGGGCGAGCAGCAAGCCGAGATAGATCAGGTTGGCCAACATGGCGGACTCCATTCCGGTTCTGAGCCCGTCCCAGGGGCGGGCCAGACACTCGTTTCCCGTCCGTTGCGAGCGACGAAACCGCTCCGAAGAATTTTCCTAACAGCCGATTTGCCTGAACAGCTTTGCCTGAACAGCTTTGTCTGAAGGCGGACCTTTTCCAGGCGGCGCCTCAGTGCCTCTCCGGAAACCCCCTTACCCCCGCTGCGCGGGGCGAGAGGGAACGAAAGGAGCCGCTGCGCGGCCCGTTGGCTGGTTTCCGGATAGGCTCTAAACCATTTTTCGGAGGCAGCAGGCTTTGTACTTTTTGCCGCTGCCGCAGGGGCAAGGATCGTTCCGTCCGATCCGCGGTCCCTGATGGCGGACCGGATCGGGTTTGCGCTCCGGCCGGTTGCTGTTGGAGGCCGCCTGTTCGGACGATTCGGCCGCCAGGTCGCTGGGACGCGAGGCTTCATCGTGCCGCGCGTTGGCGTTGACCCAGGTGCTGCGGATGAAGTCTTCGTTGAACGATTCCATCCGGAAGATCAGATCGGTGGTCCGTTCCCCGATCGATTCCCACATCTGTTCGAAGAGCTGCATCCCTTCCCGCTTGTATTCCACCTTGGGATCAAGCTGGGCGTAGCTCTTCAGTTGGACACTGCTCCGCAGGTGATCCATCGCCAGCAGGTGATCTTTCCAGGAGCTATCGACGATCGAGAGGAGGACTTGTCGTTCCATCCGCCGCATCTCGGGGTGGAAGCGATCATCGACCGCGCCGTCGACGACCAATTCCATTTGTTCGCGGGTGAGACGGCCGAGTTCATCGGTCGTTTTTTCAAAGTGCAGTTCCTCCGAGAGCCACTCGACAAACGCGGGCAGGGCGCGATTGTTGACGTCGGCCACCGCCGCGGTCATCTCGGCGTCCGCATCGCCGAACAGGTCGGCGACGCGCTGCCGGGCTTCGGCTTGTTTCGCTTCGGAGGCCTGATTGGACTGCTGGCTGGGCACGATCAGCTGGTTCTTCAGATCTTCGCGGTTCAGCCGCAATTCTGCGGGATCGAGTTGGACGCCGAAGCGTCCTTCGACCCAGGCGATCAGCCCTTCGCGATCGAGGATCACGCTGTTGCCTTCCTTCGAGGTGAAGGCGGAGATCCCGGTCAGGATGGGATACTCGGCTTCCTTTTCGGCGTAGGCGGCTTCGGCGCGTTGGATCAGCCGTTCACGGATTTCACTGCTCTCTTCGATGTCGCGCAGTTCGTCCGGGGTGACTTCGATGCCGAACTTATGGCGGATCCAGCCGCAGAGCGTGCGGGTTCCGAAGTCGGCTTCCAGGAACGGCGCCCCTTCGGAGAGATCGATCGCGGCGACCTTTTTGTGGGCTTTGGCGATCAGCTCGTCGGTCAGCTCATCCCGCTCGTGCTTCTTCAGGTCGCGGTCGCGGTAGTTCGTGTCATACCGCGTGTTGGCCCAGGTGGCCAGCGCCTGCCAGTTCCAATCCTCTTCGTCCATCTCTTCCGGCAGGTTTTCCTCGATCGCTTCCATGACGGCCGTCTCCGCGGCACGTTCCGCCTGTTCGCGGGCGTACTGGTCCGCGGTTTCGGGATCGAGCCCCTGGAAGTCGCGGGGTTCGAGCTGACAGCCGAGTTGTCCGCCGGCCCAGTTCGCATAGGAGGCGGGACCGTACTGCGGGTCGAGGAACTCGTCGACGAACTTGGTGATCTGTCCCCGGATCTGTTCCAGCACCATCCGGCCGCAGCTGTGGCCATCGAGGATCTTTTGACGGAAGTGGTAGACCCGCTTGCGCTGCTCGTCCATCACCTCGTCGTATTCGAGCAGGCTTTTGCGGATTTCGAAGTTCCGTTCTTCGACCTTCTTCTGGGCGGCGGCGATCCGGCGGCTGACCAACGGGGATTCGATCGCTTCCCCTTCCTTCATGCCCAAGCGTTCCATGACGCTTTTGACAAAGTCGCCGGCGAAGACGCGCATCAGGTCGTCTTCCAACGAGAGGTAAAAGCGGCTGCCACCGGGATCGCCCTGGCGGCCGCAGCGACCCCGCAGTTGCAGGTCGATCCGGCGGGATTCGTGCCGCTCGGTGCCGATCACGTAGAGCCCGCCGATCTGCCGGACGACCTCTCCCTCTTCGCTCATGCCTTCGCGTTGATCGATCTCTTTGGTCAAGGCTTCCCATTCCTCGTCGGGTACTTCCAGACGGGTGGGGTACTTGTGTTGCAGCTGTGCCCAGGCAAGGTTTTCGGGATTGCCACCGAGGATGATGTCGGTCCCGCGACCGGCCATGTTGGTGGCGATCGTGACGGCCCCCAGACGCCCCGCCTGGGCCACGATGTCGGCTTCCCGGCCATGCTGTTTGGCATTGAGCACTTCGTGCTTGATCCCCCGTTTTTCCAGCAGGTTGCTCAGCCGTTCGCTCTTTTCGATCGAGACGGTTCCGACCAGCAGCGGCCGACCGGCGCGTTCGATCTTGGCGATCTTGCTGCGGGGAACGGTCTCCTTGGTTTTGGACTCTTTCGGGGTGATCGTGACCGCGTCGTCCGCTTCCTGCTGGATCCGGCCCCAATATTCCGAACCATCTTTGAGGGCCAAGACGTCCCACTTGCTGGTGCGTTCGACGTCATCGGCCAACGCCTGGAACTTTTCCTGTTCGGTCAGGTAGATCACGTCGGGGTGTTCGATCCGCTGCATTTCGCGGTTGGTCGGGATCGCGAAGACGTCGAGTTTGTAGATCTTCCAGAACTCGTTCGCCTCGGTCATGGCGGTCCCGGTCATCCCGCCCAGCTTGCTGTACAGCTTGAAGAAGTTTTGCAGCGTGATCGTGGCAAAGGTTTGCGTCTCTTGCTTGATCGGCACCCCTTCTTTTGCTTCGACCGCCTGGTGCAGCCCATCGGACCACTGTCGCCCCTCCATCAGCCGACCGGTGAATTCGTCGACGATGACGATCTGCCGATCCTTGACGACGTAGTTGACGTCCCCTTTGTAAAGGTGGTGCGCCTTGAGCGCGTTATCGATCAGGTGCGGCCAGGCCATGTTGCCGGCGGTGTAGAAGCTCTCGACGCCCGCCAGCTTTTCCGCCTCGCGGACGCCTTCGTCGGTCAGCGTCACGCTGTGTTGCTTTTCATCGACCGCAAAGTGCTCTTCCTTCTGCAATTGGCGAGCGACCCGGTCGGCTTCCGCGTACTTGCCCAGGTCCATGTCGGCCGGGCCACTGATGATCAGCGGGGTCCGGGCTTCGTCGATCAGGATGTTGTCAACTTCGTCGATCACGGCGAAGTTGAGCGGTCCTTGACTTTGCTGCAACTCGGTCGGGAAACGCGTGTCGCCGCGAGCCGCCGGCCGCATGTTGTCGCGGAGGTAATCGAAACCGAATTCGTTATTGGTCCCGTAGGTGATGTCGCAGGCATAGGCCTGCTGCTTTTCTTCGGTGCTCATCCCGCTCTGGATGTTGGCGACCGTCAGCCCCAGGTTCTTATACAGCGGAGCCATCCATTCCATGTCGCGGCGGGCCAGGTAATCATTGACCGTGATCACGTGGACGCCTTTGCCTTCGAGGGCATTCAGGTAGACCGGCAGGGTCGCCACGAGGGTCTTCCCTTCCCCGGTGACCATTTCGGCGATCGCCCCTTCATGCAGGACCATCCCGCCGATCAATTGGACGTCGTAGTGCCGCATGCCGAGGAACCGCACGCCCGCTTCGCGGCAGACGGCGAACGCTTCTTCCAGGATATCGTCGAGCGTTTCGCCCTCGCGGAGGCGTTCGCGGAAGTGATCCGTCTGCCCACGGAGCTCCTCATCGCTCATCGCTTCGTACTTGCTCGCGAAACCGCCGATCCGCTCGGCGCGTTCCCGCAGCCGGGCGATCTGCCGGGCGTTGCTGGAGCCAAAGATGGCAGTGATGCCCCGCTCGATCGAGCTGAGCAGGCCACCGAAGATAAGCTCCAGGAGCTCCCAAATGCGTTCCAAAACAGACATCGATCCTACCTTATACGCCTCCCAGCCCCGGCCACGACGGCGAGTCATCCACGGGCGAACGACTCGGTCCGGTCGCTGCGCGAATCCAACGCGTGCTGACTCGAATTGCGTCCCTGCGTGGGGCTGTTGGAAGCAGACCTGTTCGTTGAAAATCGTGCGGAGCCGAGCGAAGCGGCGCCTCGTTGGTGACGGCAGGACCGTCCGGGCAGCGAGGAGCAAACGCTCGTCTTCAGGGAAAGCGGATCGCGTCCGCTGCGATACCGGCGGGTAAGCTCTGGCTCAGCCGAGGGGCTCGGCCATTGCTATCAGCGCAAAATCCTTCCACCGTTAAAGTTATGCCTTTGGGCAAAGTGGGTCAACCGCGATCTGGCCAAGCAGGGCCGGGAGAGCAAGAATCGCGGCGTTTAGCGTGACAGCGGCACTTTTCATGAGCGGCTGGGGGTTAGGCCCAGGCCCGTTCGTGACCAGCCGGCGGCTAGGCTCTGTCCGAAAACCACCCCTCATCCTTTCCTTCTCCCCCGCGATCCGCTGCGCGGCGGGGGAGAAGGGACTTAGCGGAGTCGCTACGCGACCAGTTTTTTGGTTTTCGCACAGAGCCTAGCGCCGAAACCGCTCACATGACCGATGCGCCCCGTGAAACCGATGCGCCCCGTTTAACCGATGCGTCCCTTGAAACACGGGCCTTGAAACACGGGCCTTGAAACACGGGGTTTGGATCGAAAGGTGTCGGTCTTCCGCTAGAACTGGAAGGGGTCTTCCGGAGTCTCGCTGTCCTCGCCGGAGGCATCGTCCATCGCTCCGCCAAAGATGTCGCCGCCGTCGTCTTCTCCGCCGAGGCCGCCAAAGACATCGTCGGTGTCGTCGGCTGGAGCGGCTGCCGGCGCGGGGTTGGCCGCTTTCGGCTCGGCGGCGGCTTTGGCTTCGGCGAGGGGATCCCCCAGCGCGTCGTCCGACTCGACCGTCGCTTGTCCGCCCGCCGTCCCGCCGTCATCGGCGAACGGATTGCTGCGGAGATCTTGCGGTGCCGGCGCGTCTGCCTGGGGGGCGGCGCCGTTGTCCGGCATGGCCGGCGCGGTGGGGGCGGCCTGGGGCGGTTTGCGGAGAACCGTCGCTTCGTCAGCCTGACGCTGCTCGTAGCGAGCCTGCGCCCGGGCGTTCTGCTGCATCTTGGTCTCCAGGCGGGTCTCTTGGCGAATCCGTTCGATCTCCAGCCGCTCGGCTCCTTGGATCCGTGCCAGCGACCGACCGATCAGCGAGTTCAGGTTTCCGCGGGCTTCCAGCGTTGCTCCGGTCCGATAATCGGCTTCGGCTTCCTCCGGACGGCCGGTGCGGTCGAGCACCAGACCACGGAAATAGTAAGCGCGGGGATCTTGGGAGCCGTTTTCAATCGCCTTGGTCAGCAGCTGATAGGCTTGCTCGTAATCCCCCGCGTAAAACTGATGCACGCCACGCCCATACAACTCCGCTAAAACGCTCTCCTGGGCGATGGCCGAAGGGGCGACGAGGAGGGTGGCAAAAACCAGTAGAAAGGCCCTGATCATGATCGGTCGATCCTCTCGATGGAGAGTGTGGCGAGGAGAAAAGAGGCGACTCGCTACACGAGTCGGAAGGGAAGCAGGTCGGAAGGGAAGCAGATCGCCCGCCGCAGCTCCGCGTGGCCGCCCCCCGGCGCGGGGCGACCTTCCCAAATGGTAGTTGTCAACTTCCGAAATCGCAAATCCTTTCCAGGGAACCGATCGCCTGATCCCCGTCCCCCTCGGGGTGCGGTGGCGGTCTTTCGCGAGGGGGGGGGCGACGTCGGCGCTCATTGACGATTCCGCCCCGGGGCCCGACAATTTAGACTGTTGAAGACACTTGGTGCCGAGACGTCCTGCGGGACAGCGCACCCTATTCGCGTGAGGATCGCGGGCCGGCCGGCATCGATTGGTTCGACCGGCAGCTCGACCTCCATTCCACGAACTTGGCAAACCCTGGACTTATGAATCGATTGCAATCCCAAGATCCTGAGATTTGGCAAGCCATCAGCGACGAAGCACGCCGGCAGCAAGATGGTTTGGAGATGATTGCCAGCGAGAACTATACGAGCCCCGCCATCATGGAGGCGGTCGGCAGTGTCTTGACAAACAAATACGCCGAGGGCTATCCGGGCCGGCGCTATTACGGCGGCTGCGAGCATGTCGATGTGGTCGAGCAATTGGCGATCGATCGCGCCAAGTCGCTGTTTGGCGCCGAAGCGGCGAATGTCCAGCCGCACTCGGGCTCGCAGGCCAACACGGCGGTTTATTTGGCGGCGTTGGAAGTCGGCGACACCGTGCTGGGGCTCGACCTTGCCCAGGGTGGTCACCTGACGCACGGGATGAAGCTGAACATCAGCGGTCGGCTGTACAACTTCATCAGCTATGGCGTCGATCGGGAAAACCATCGGCTCGATTTTGACCAGGTCGCCAAGTTGGCCAAGGAGCACAAGCCGAAGATGATCGTGGCGGGGGCAAGTGCTTACCCGCGGGAGATCCCGCACGACCGTTTTGCGGAGATCGCCGAAGATTGTGGGGCCAAGCTGATGGTCGACATGGCCCATTACGCGGGGCTGGTGGCGGCGAAGATTCACAACAGCCCGGTCCCCTATGCGGACTACGTCACGACCACCACGCACAAGACACTGCGGGGTCCCCGCAGCGGTTTGATCCTCTGCCGCGAAGGCGAACTGAAAGGGGTGAACCGCAACGTCTTCCCCGGCACGCAGGGAGGTCCGCTGATGCACGTGATCGCCGGCAAGGCGGTTTGTTTCGCCGAAGCGGCGACGGCCGAGTTCCAAGCCTACGGCCGCCAGGTGGTCGAGAACGCAAAAGTGTTGGCGGAAACGCTGCAGTCCGAGGGGCTGCGGTTGGTCAGCGGCGGGACCGAGAATCACCTGATGCTGGTCGACGTCACGACGGTCGGGTTGGGCGGCAAAGTGGCCGAGGCGACGCTCGACCGCTGTGGGATCACCGTCAACATGAACATGATTCCGTTCGACGAGCGGAAGCCGATGGACCCCTCGGGGATTCGGATCGGGACGCCCGCCTTGACGACCCGCGGCATGGGGGTCGATGAGATGCGGCGGGTCGGCAGCTGGATTGCCAGTGCCCTCCGCGCCCCGGACGACGAAGCCAACCTGGCGAAGATCCGGGAAGAGATTCGGACGCTGTGCTCGGCGTTCCCCGTCCCGGCGGCCAATGCGGCAACGGTGCCGGTCGAAGCTTAGGCGCTGTCCCGACACCGCCGCTCGTCGTATCCTTCTCTCCCTGCGATCCGCTGCGCGGCGGGGGGAGAAGGGACATCGCGGAATCGCTACGCGACCCGTTTCTCGGTTTTCTGACAAAGCCTAAGCGGGACGTCCTGCACGCCCGCACCTCCCCTTGGTATGTTCATCGGCTTTTTTGGTTGCTCGGGTGGAACGGAACAACATGTCCCAACAGCATCGGATCCTGATCGCGGACGACAACGCCGCGAACCGCGAATTGCTCGAGGCCCATCTGGCCACGGTCGACTGTGAGGTCGAGACAGCGGTCGACGGCCAGGACACGCTCGACAAAGCGGCCAGCTTCGCGCCCGATTTGATTTTGCTCGATGTGATGATGCCAAAGCTGAGCGGGTTCGAAGTTTGCAAGAAACTGCGCGAACAACCGGCGACGCACGGCGTCATGATCTTGATGGTGACCGCGCTGAATGAATTGGGCGACATCGAACGCGCCGTCACGGCCGGGACCGACGATTTCCTCAGCAAGCCGATCAACCGGATCGAATTGCTGAAGCGCGTCGAGAATATGTTGAAACTGAAGGGGACCGCCGACGAGTTGGAACGGCTGCGGGCCTACATTCGCGAAATGGATGACTGACGGTGACCAAGGCAGCAAGCGCGGAGCGATCGACCACCCTGCCGGCGACCCGGGCCGACGCGTTTCGTCAGGACCCCCGCGTCCAGGAAGCGAAGCGGCTGCTCGGCGAGGCCATGCTCGAGCACGCGGCCGCCCTCGACGCCCCGCGGGGACCGCAAGCGGACTTGAGCGAACGCTACGCGGCGATGTTGGCGCGGCTGACGCAGTCTCGCGGGGGGCCCCCGATCTGGCCCTATTTAGCGAGCGGGCTGGGCAATGGTCCCTGGGTCGAGTTGGCCGATGGCAGCGTGAAGCTGGACATGATCGGCGGCATCGGCGTGCATGGCGGCGGGCACAGCGATCCGCGTCTGCTCGAAGCGGCCCTCGACGGGGCGTTGGAAGATACGGTGATGCAGGGCAACCTGCAGCAGCATCCGCCCGGGATCACGCTATCCGAGCGGTTGATCGGGCTGGCCTCGGGCGGGGACGCCGCGTTGCCGCACTGCATGCTCAGCACCAGCGGCGCCATGGCCAACGAGAATGCGCTCAAGATCGCGCTGCATCACGCGGCCCCTGCCGAGCGAGTGCTCGCCTTTGATCACGCCTTCGCGGGCCGCTCCCTGGCGATGGCGGCGGTCACCGATCGCCCCGCCTACCGGCAAGGTTTGCCGGTGACCCTGCAGGTCGATTACCTCCCCTTCCGCGATCCGCACGATCCGGCCGGCAGCCAACGCCGCGCCGTGGACCGATTGCAGCAGTTGCTGGCTCGGCATCCGGGACGCTACGGCGCGTTTTGGGCCGAACTGATCGCCGGGGAAGGAGGTTACTACCCGGGCAGCCACGAATTCTTCGCCGCCCTCTGCGGGCCGATCCGCGAGGCGGGGATCCCGATCATCTTCGACGAGGTGCAATCGTTCGCCCGCACCAGTCGGCCCTTTGCCTTCCAGCACTACGGGCTGGAGGAGCACGTCGATATCGTGACCGTGGGGAAAATCACGCAGGTCTGCGCGACGTTGTACCGCGAAGCGTTGAAACCGACCGCCCCGATCCTCAGCCAAACCTTTACGGGAGCGTCGAGCTCGATCGCGGCAGGGCTGGCGATGTTGCAGGCCCTCGAAGACGCTGACTGCTTCGGTGCAGAGGGAGCGAACGTGCGTCGCCATCGCTACTTCGCCGCCGGACTGCAGCGGCTGGCGGAGCGGTATCCCCGCTGGGTGCAGGGACCCTTTGGCGAAGGGATGATGATCGTGTTCACGCCGGGAGACGGTTCGCCCCAGGCCGCCAAAGAATTGATGGGGGCGATGTACGAGGCCGGGCTGCTCGGGTTTGTTTGCGGCACGGCTCCCACGCGGATTCGGTTCTTGCCGCCGCCGGCGATCACCACCGAGGCGCACATCGACGCAGCGCTCGCTATCCTAGAGAGCGTGCTGGCGAATCGGTAAAGCAGACAGCTAACCGCTGAAGCAGACAGTGCCGCCATGGGATGCGCGGTCGAGGCCGGGTCAGAAGCGTTCACGAAGGAAAAGGCGGTGGATCAGGTGGTAGGCTTCGACGACTGGATGCTGCTGGCGCAAGGGACGGCGGACGCCTCTGCCAGCGAACCGCAAAATGGGCTCGTCGCGATCATCTTCAGCGGCGGCTGGATCGGTTTGGCGATCTTGCTGCTGCTGTTTGCACTCAGTGTTTCCGCGGCGTATCTCGTCTTCGACCAAGTGATGACGCTCCGACGACGCGAAATCCTGCCCGATGGACTTTCCGAAGCGGTCCGGCAAGGCCTGCTGACCGGCCGCCTGGCCGACGCCGACGCGGCTTGCCGTCGCGAGCCGAGCGTGCTGAGTTTCATCCTGCTCAATGGGCTGGCCGAGATCGACTTCGGCTGGCACGAAGTCGAAAAGGCGGTCGAAGAGGGCTTGGCCGACCAGGCAGCCCGGCTGATGCGGCGGATCGAGTACCTCTCGGTGATCGGGAATATCGCGCCGATGGTCGGATTGCTGGGAACGGTGACCGGGATGATCTTCGCCTTCCAGCAGGTGGCCGGCTCGCAAGGGGCCGCCGGCGCGGGCGATCTGGCCGAAGGGATCTACCAGGCCCTGGTGACCACGGTCGGAGGCTTGCTGGTGGCGATCCCGTCGCTGGGAGCCTACGCGGTCTGCCGGAATCGCGTCGATTCCTTGGTCGCCGAGGCGGCCTATCAGGCGCAGCACGCGCTGATGCCGATCAAGCGGGCCCCGGGTCGCGGCAAAGGCGGCGGGCGTGCCGCCACGAAACCGCCCGCCGCGCCCGCCGCGACCGCCCCGCCGCCACCGCCGCGGCAAGGGGACGCGGCGGCGAAGCCTCCCACGGGCCCGACCCCGCCACCAAAGAAAACGAGGTAACCCGCCGCGATGCGTATTCCTCGCCTTGGCGCCGGAGGAGGATTGGCGACGAACATGACGCCGATGATCGACGTTGTCTTCCTGTTGATCATTTTCTTCCTGGTTTCCAGTCATCTTGCCCGGCAAGAAACGCAGGTTCCTTTGGAACTGCCCAGTGCCGCGACGTTTCGTGAGGAGACCGACTGGGAGCATCGGTTGACGATCAATGTGCTGGCCGATGGGCGCTGGATGATCGCCGGCACGGAGATGACCGAAGCGGGTCTGCGGGGGCGTTTGCGCGCCCATCAGGCGCGGCATGGCGAGGCGGCCCCGGTGCGGATCCGGACCGACGAAACCGTCCCTTACCAACGCGTCGAGCCATTGCTGCGGATCAGTGCATCCGAAGGTCTGTGGAATGCCGCCTTCGCCGTGCGGGAAGGAGGCCGCTGATGCGTGCCGTCGCACCCCATCGCCGCGAAGAGTTGGAACTGAAGATGACGCCGATGATCGACGTCGTCTTCCTGCTGCTGATCTTCTTCCTCTGGACCAGCAGTTTTCAGCCACCCGAATTTGACCTCCCCGGTTCGCTGGCGTCGCAACCGGAAGCGGGGATGTCCGCCCGTGGCAAGGACCAACCCCCCGCCGAGATGTTCGATGAAATCGTGATCGAGGTGCGTGGGACCGAGGTCGAGGCCCCGCAACTGTCGCTGAACGGTCAAGCGGTCGCGGATCTTGCCGCCTTAACCGAACAACTCGAAACGATCGCCGCCCTCGGTGTGCAGCCGCCGGTGATCATCGATCCCGACGACGAAACGCCGGTCGGGGCGGCGATCCGGGTCTACGATGTCGCCCGCGGGGTCGGCTTGGAACGCGTGCTTTTTGCGGCCAAGCGACAGGCCGGCGGCTAGCGGCGAAATCACGCCAGGAATCGGAAAGCAGCCCGACGCGGCGAAGCGGGCCTCGGACGGTTGCCAACTCGCGCCGGCCAACGTTACAACGATGAATCGCGCCTGCCCCCCGGAACCCCCGCTGCACGAGAGCGATGCGATGAAAGCGATGCTGCTGACCGAGTACAAAAAAATGGAAGTCACCGACGTCCCCGATCCGGAAATCGGGGCGGAGGATGTCTTGATTCGGGTCCAGGCTTGCGGGATCTGTGGCAGCGATATCCATGGCTATGACGGCAGCACGGGCCGGCGGATGCCCCCTTTGGTGATGGGGCATGAGGCGGCCGGCATCGTCGAGGCGGTCGGAGCGAACGTGCACGATTTCGCCGCCGGCGACCGGGTGACCTTCGATTCGATGGTCTCCTGTGGCCGATGTCATTTTTGCCGGCAGGGCGATGCCAACCTGTGTGACCACCGTCGCGTACTCGGCGTCTCCTGTGGCGAGTACCGGCAGAACGGGGCGTTTGCCGAACTGATCGCGGTTCCCCAGCACATCGTCTATCGCTTGCCCGCCGGCTTGCCCTTCGAATCCGCCGCGATGGTGGAAGCCGTTTCGGTCGCCGTACACGCGGCCAATATCACCCCGGTGGCTTTGGGTGACACGGCGGTGGTCGTCGGCAGCGGGATGATCGGCTTGTTGACCTTGCAGGCGATCCGCGTGGCCGGGGCCGCGCAGGTGATCGCTGTCGACGTGAATGACCATCGGCTGGAGGTCGCCAAGCAACTGGGCGCGGATGTGACGCTGAATGCCGAACAGGTGGACGTTGCCGCCGAAGTGCAAAAGCGGACCGCAGGCCGGGGGGCCGATGTGGCGCTCGAGGTGGTCGGGGCGACCCCCACGGTCCAGACGGCGATCGCCTCGGTCCGCAAAGGAGGCTCGGTCACCCTGGTCGGTAATGTCAGCCCGACGATCGAGTTGCCGCTGCAGTCGGTGGTGACTCGCGAAATCACCTTGCGGGGCACCTGCGGATGCAACGGCGAGTATCCCGCCTGCATCGCTCTGATGGAGAGCGGGGCGATCCGCGTCGAACCGCTGATCACCGCCAAGATCCCCTTGGACCAGGGGCCCGCTTGGTTCCAGCGGCTCTACGCGGGCGACGCCGAGCAGATGAAAGTGGTCGTCTGCCCGCAGCAGTGAAGCACCGCTGCTCTGCCGCCAGCGGAAGCACGCTTCCGCGCCTGCAGGCAGCGCCTAATCCGTTTCGTGGAGGAGTTTTCCATCCGCCACGGTCCAGGTCCGCAACACGCCACTTTGCCCTCCGGCGGTCAACGTTTTCGCGGCGTCGTCGACCGCCGTGGTGAAAAGAAAATCACCGCCGGCGTTGAACGTGCGAATTCCCTTGCCGTTGTTGACGTCATGGATGCGGACATTGCCATCGGCACAGGCGGTGGCGATCTGCGAGGTGTTGCCCAAGAAGGTGAGCGCGGTGATCTCCTTGGGAAAGCCGGTGATCGTCCGTTTCTGTTCTCCCGTTTCAGTATTCCAGACTTTGACGCTCTGGTCGGCGCTGGCCGAAGCGATCGTTTGCCCATCGTCTTGCCAAGCGAGCGAGAGGACGTGGTGGGTATGCCCTTCGAGCGAGCGTAACTGTTGGCCGCTGACGACGTCGAGGAGGCGAATCGTCTTGTCGGCGGCGGCCGAAGCGAGCTGACGTCCATCCGGCGAGAAAGCGACGGCGAAGACGGTGTCGCTGTGGATCTCGCCCCATTCCCGCAGCGGCTGTCCGTGATGGGCCGCGAAGATTTTGACTTCGCCAAAGCGACTGGGCGGTCCGCTGCCGATGGCGAGGGCCTGCCCGTCGGGGTGGAAGTCGAGGGCGGTGACGCGATCGCTGATCCGCGCGGCGTCGGGGCTGCCGATCGTCTGCCGCAAATCCCAGCGGGGCGTCAATGACCACCACTGCGCGGTTCCCCGTGTGCCATAGACGAGCAAACGGTTCGGAGCGGTCAGCAGCAGCCCCGCGGGGGACAGCCCGTCGAGCTGGAACTGGTCGATCGCGGTCCCATCGGCGGTGCGGAAGGTACGGACGGTTCCGTCGGCGGTCGCCAGCACGATGCGGGCGGGCGAGGCGCCGCCCAGCACCCCGGCGACGAAGGGTTGCCGCGCCGCGTCGCGAGTCGCCTGCAGTTCCTGCTGCCGTTGCTGGAAGGCTTCCTGCCGGCGTTCTTCCAAGGCAATCCGTTGCGCGTGGGCGGGGACCGCAGCCGTCGCCCGCTGCTGGGCTTGTTCGGCGGTCTCGAACGCTTGCTGACGTTTGGCTTGTTCCGTTTCCGCCTTGGTCACCGCGGCTTCCGCATCGGTGACGGCTTTTTCCGCCTTTTCCAGGGCGGGCGGAAAGGTCTTGGCTTGGTCCTGCAGTTCCTTCTGTTGCTGCCGCAAGCTGGCGATTTTCTCCTTCGCCATGGCCACTTCCGCGGCGGCGGTCGGTGATTCCGTCTCCGCTTTTCCTTCCGTTTCCGCTTCCCCTTCCGCCGCGGCTTTTTCTTCCGGCTTTCCTTCTGCCGCCGCTGCGGCCTTCGCTGCGGCCTCGGCCTGGGCCTGGGCCTGGGCGGTTGCTTCGGCGGTGGCGAGGGTCTGCTGGGCGGTGGTCAGCGCCGCTTCGTTCGCCGCCAACGCTTGCTGGTTCTGCTCGGCCGCCTGCTGCGTCTTGGCCAGTTCGGCTTGCGCTGTGTCTCGTTTCTGCTTCGCCGTCTTCACCGCTTGGGCGGCTTGATCTCGGCTCTCTTGGACCTTCGCCAACGCTTCGGCTTCGCTTTTGGCCAGCTTTTCCAGCGCCGCCTGTTTGTCGGTCAAACGTTGGAGGAGGGCGGCCTGGCGGTCGACGGAAAGCCGCTC
>CAYNVI010000040.1:0-16536 GCA_964400585.1 uncultured Pirellulaceae bacterium
GTCCACGGTTAGGAGAGCACGGGTTGAGTAAAGGTTTCCGCAGTACACTGCGACGCAAACTGGGCGGGGGGCAGGCTACCCCGGCTGCTGTGAGGGCGGCAGTGGTTGTCGGTGTGGCGCCAGCGCGTGATCATGGTCTGGGCCTCGGCCAGCGTGTCGAGCAGTTTGCGCGCCAGGCACTCGTCAAGCAGTCGGCTGTGGAAGCTCTCGTCGTAGCCATTCTGCCGGGGACTGCCGGCTCGATATAGGAGATGCCTACGACGCTCCGGAAATGGTCGCGGTGGAGCGGCGCGGTACCACGGGAACAACTTGGCAGGAAAGAGATCCGTGAATTTCTCGACTGGGTCCACGAAGACGCTGCCGCGCGGAACGGCCGCAACCCTGGACGCATGGCAAATAAGGTGCGTTGACACCTGCGAGCGGTCCTGTCGTGGGCCTGGGAGCAGGACCTCCTAGAGACGCTGCCTCGGTTTCCCCGGCTCAAGCCGCAACGCGAGGTTGCCGGGCGACACTACCTGACCAAACCGGAGATTAACGCTCTCATTTTGCAACCCATCAGATGAAACGACCTCGGGGCTGGAGCCACCCGTGGCCTGTGGGGCGTTACTGGCGAGCTGCATTCATGGTCTTCTTCCACTACGGCGTCGATACCGGCACGGTTTGGAAGACGCTTCCGTTCCACGAGCCCTTCCGCTGGCGGCACATCTCCTGGGGCCGGCAGTGTCCTGACCGCGAGATCAAAGAATCTTGCCTGTGGGGTTGGCTCCATTATCGACGCGTCAAAACGGGAAAAGCATTCTGGCGACCGATGAACCGCACGGTCCGTCTGCCCCTGAAGAGCCTGCGCCCCGCGCAGGCGGATCCCGACGCTCCGATTTTCCGGGGCGGCGGAGGTCGACCAAACAAGCGGTCCGTCAGCTAGGTGACTTGGCTGACGTCGCTCCGAAGCGGAGCATCGAAACCGGGGAAGAGAGCCTTTGGGTACTCAAGGACCTTCGCAAGACGTGCGCTACGTACTACGACGAGCACGTCCCGGAATCCTCGGTCGAGATTCTTGGACACGCCGCGGGAGGAATCACTTACCGCCCCTACGCTCACTGCGCTCCGCTGGCATTCAGGGCGATTACGACGCTGCCGCAGCCGACCGCGTTCGGTAGCGCGAGCCGCGATCGGTGAGGTCCACCTCCGCGCCAAACGCCGGATCGCAGCTGCGGTCGGCCGATGCATCCGCCTGCACGAATGCAGACGGAGATTGGAACAATAGCCGGAACGGCCCTGCCGGTGCTCTGCATGATTGATTCCTGCCACGCTTCGCCGACATTCCTTACGGCCTCCGCGACGAATAAATTACGCGTACCGGAACGCGTTGTCCCAGAGATGATCGATGATGTGTTTGGCATCATCGAGAGTGGGGGCGCGGAGACGGCCGTCGGCATCGGTCTGGACAAGCGAAACCTCGCGGCCGTCCCGATTTGGTCCGCGAAGGGCGTGCAAGTTTTCGAGGGGACCGTCGATGTCAAAGTCGATGACCGTACCAAAACGTTCTTTCATCCATTTCTCGATCCGCGCATCAAGTTGATCACGGGTGAGTGATTCCTCGCGGCTGACGATGAGGTGATAGAGCACGAGCAGCATTTCCTTGTTCTCCTCGTCTTCGGCACTACCGATGACGCTGTGGAACACGCTGCGGTTGGTCGCCAGGTTGCGGAAAAACAACTGTTCGCTGACGTCCTTGAGGAACTCGATGCGTTTCTTGCGGTAGTTGTTCCACTGTTTGAACGCGAGCCCGCCGAGCGCGACGATCACGCCCATCAGGGCGGTCAGCACGGGCATCACGTTGGAAACGGAATCTTCGGTCACGCCGACCTTGGCCGCCCAGTCGGCGCCGGCAACGAAGAACATGATCGCCCCGATGATGATCAAAATCTGCGGGGCCGCCTTGACCAGCACGCCGATGGAGCCACCCACGGCCGGGACGCCGAACATCAGCTTGTCTTTCCAGGTCATGCCGACTTCGACGTTCGGAAATAGGAGTTCAAGATCAAATTTCGGCACGTCCTTATAGAGATAAAGGTAGATCTTTCCGGGCTGGAACGAGGCCTCGCCGGTCGGACGATTTTTCTTTTGTTGTTCGAAATAGGCGGCGTCTTGGAAGTGCAATAGCAACAGCACGCGTTGCAGGACATCCACCCGCACTTCACGTCTGCGGAACAGTTTCTTGACCTCGGCCGTTTTGTAGACATCGCCTTTGGCGAAACAACGGACTTGCTTGAAGTCGTTCAGGTCGACCTCCGTCTGCAAATCGATCAAGGTCACGGCGGCGAAGCATTCCCGGATTTGGTCAGCCGTGATTTCGAAATAGTTGGCCCGCTCGGCGACGTTTTCAAACAGCGCCGACACACGCTCGGCGCTGGCCTTCGAGTCGTTTGCTTGGTGACACGGATCGATCTCCCTGTCCGGATCGAAAGCCGCGTAGTGTTTCTTCACTTCTTCGACGGTCTTGTGAAAATCGAAGTGGACGTAAGCGGAGAGGATTTGGCAAAGCTCACGGAACTCAGCGACCTGAGAACCACGCAGCTGGTCGTCCTCCACGCACATGTCGATGAGATCACACCGACCGTAGGGGATGAAGGCTTCGCGGCGGTGGGCAAAGGAATCGGGCTCCATGAGAAGGTCACGTATAAGCCGGAGTGGAACCGTTGCAAATCAACAAGCGTGGGGGCAACTGCGGAAAGCCGTCGGTGCGATTTCGTCCGCGCTGCCGCGTTCGGCCCGTTCCTCGCTGTCCTGCAACTGGCGGTGATCAAGAACATGCTTGCCGATAAACCGTATCGTATCGCAAATGGTTTCCTGCAGGCGGGAAGCAGCGTTCGGAAAGCCGGAATCCTGTGACTTTGCGCGACCTGAACTTTCGCTTTGGTGACCAATGTCGGTTCGACATTATGCACGAACGTGGCTTACGAGCCTGCGTCTACCTGGCCGACGACGACCACGGACCGCTGGCTCTGCAGGAGATTCTGCTCGCTAGATGTCCGGCTGTCGGTTCGCGGCGTGCTGGACGCATGCCGGCCGCAAGATCGACGAGTGCCAGGGAGCGTTCCCGGCCCAGACGGCCAGTCTGCGGAGCGGCGCGCTCACCAGCTTCGGCGGATTGATTACCGGGGGCAAGCAGGCGTAGGGGCACGAATCGGACGGTCACGCCGGTTGGCTGCGGTTCGGCAACGACCTGGACGTCGGGGCTTGCCGCAACAATGCGCGTCCGTCGGCCCCTTGAAGAGTCCTTCCCGACCAACGGTGTCGACCTATGGTTTCGTCTCGTCGACCAAACGAAGCGGTTCCTTCTGTTTGATGACGTACTCGCCGTCACGATCGTGCCCGCGGAACGCAACGGGAGGGTGCGTCGCCGGATAGAGCATCTCGAAGGTCCCGTCATCGCCCGTGTGCCCTCCCACGCAGTTGGTGACCTCAGCGTCCAGCGGAGCCGGGAAACCATAGACCATCGCATCGGCGATCGGGTTGCCTTCGCGGTCCAGCAGTTTTCCCTTCTCCTCCACCGACCGCACCAAGTCAATCGGTTCCACATGCCGGACAGGGAAGTCATTTGTAACGTTCCAATAGCCGCCGAAGCGGTCGCCACGCCACAACCAGTGATCGATGGACCGGTACTTACCTTCGTAAAATCGATTGATGTACAGATCAACCTGCCCCGGCATCACATAGGCACTAAATCGACCGCTTTCGTCCGTCGTCACGTTTTGGCTCCATGCCCAATCGCCCGTTCGATAGCCCGACCGAACCCTTAAGGGAAATTTGGCTGCGGGATCCCAGTCGTGCAACAGGCGAATCGATCCGCGTAGGTGCACCGGGCGGATGGCCTGAAGTCGCACGTCGGTCGTTTCACCCGTCTCGATCTCCATCGGTTGCCAATTCAGACGCACGTGGTCGGATTCCGTTTCATCGGAAAAGAAGGTCCAATCGGGGCTCAAATGCTCGACCTGAAATCTGCCCTCCTCATCGATCTGCAGATCTGCCCAGCTGTGTCTGGTGACGAAATCTGCGTCGGGATGCTTTTCCTGCCGCACATTGGTGTAAACGGTGCCCTTGAGCTTATTCAGCGCAGCCGGTTCGTCGCTGCGAACCACGCCACGGAGCGAACCCGTTTGAGAAAGTTGAATTGTCGAACCGTCGGGCAATCCGTTGCTTTGCCAAGGCGTCGATTGGTTGCCGAACTCCCTGGAGAAAAACGCAAGTCTTGTGGTGTCTTCGGCGGTTAGGCCCCGAAGCACAACCCGCCCATTCCGATCCGTCGTCCGTGTCAAAGGTGAATCCACAAACGAGCCGGGAACGTCGCGGTCGACCCTGAGCGGAAAGACCCTGACCCCGGCAACCGGCCGGCCTGCCGCGTCAAGCAATCGATAATTGAGTTCACCCGGACGAAACGACAGCTTCCGCGACACGCTGCTCTGGCCCCTCGGCGTCCGCAGCGTCATGACCGCAGGTTCGCCTCGGGGCGAGATCGCCCACAGCATCAGCCAACCCTCCGCCTGGTCTGTGTGAAAGCGAAGAACGACGTTGCCGTTTTCATCCGTCTCACCGCGATCAAGTTCCGGCAAGGAGCGACTGGGCTTACCGATACTATTGGATCGCGTGGAAATATTCTCGGTGGTGAGCAGATAAACATTCGCGTCCGCCGCGGGCTCCTCGGCAGCATCGAGTACCGTCACTCGGACCTTGACGTTCCGCCCCGGCGGATGGGGCAAATAAGACCTCGGCGGTCTCGCCTCGCCCACGGAATTCCACCCGGCGCGCGTGCAGCCCGTTCCACGCAGATCCAGTTTTTCCAAATCCGGGAGCTTCGCCAAATGCTTCCAGCAGTCGTCGGTCAAGTTCATGCCCGACAGGTTCAGCGAGCGCAATTCAAGTAATGTTGCCAAATGACGCAGCCCCTCGTCACTGACCTTGTCGCCTTGCAAATCCAGCACCCGCAACCTCTTGAATTTTGCGAGCGAAGCGAATCCTTCGTCGGTGCAATCGGTGTCGCCCAGATGCAGCTCTCGTAACTCAGAAAGCTTTGCCAATGATCGCAGTCCCGCATCAGTCAATCGATCTCCACGAGCGTGCAGCACTTCCAGTTTACGCGCCGCCGAGATGGCCTCGGCGCCCTCGTCAGTCAGTTCCGTGTCCCACAGCTTCAGCTGCGTAAGATTCGGTGCGGTCGAAATGGAATGCAGGAACCGCGCAGGCACTGAAACGAGCCCCTCACCCATGATTTCCATTATCGAAGCCCGCGAATCGGCGAGGTGCTGGAGACACTCCGCCGTGAGTCGTGGAGAATGGAGGCCGACGTGTTGCAGCCCCTGGGCGGCCGCTACGATTTCCGCTGCTTTGTCGGTGACAGCTTCACCCGCCACCTTGAGACGCCGCAATGATGGCAAATCATGGATCAGTACGAGTTGCTGGTTGGTCGGATTCATCCAGTCCAGATCCTGAGGCGCATCGCTCGGTTTTCGGTCGCCGAGCAGACTGCGGTCGCCGCGGAAGGACCCACCCGACAGTCGCACCTGCTGGGCAGCTGAGATGTTCAGCGGATAAAGCGAGATCCCCGGCAGCTGGAGCCATTCGTAGGGGCGGGCTTGCAGGTGATAAGCCTCGATTTCGGCTGCTGCTAACTTGAAACGGGTATGCATTTTCAATGCGGTACCAAATTCTCCGGCGACGACAAAATTGGTCGCAGACGGATGAAGTTCGCCTTGCTTGTCCTCCGCCAAAACGCGAACTTCCTTTTCCGCGGTCTGAGGCAGCAAGGCTTTGACGCCGTTCTTTCCCAGGCGACCGAGATCGAATTGAAGCGTTTGCCCATCGCCCGGGCGACGTGGCCGAACGGCGACGGTTTCCCACGGCCCATCGGCGATACTGATGCGGGCCGTCGCCGCGGTTTGCTCTTTCGGGCAGACGACTTGAACGCCGATCGAGTATTCAATCCAGCGAAAGTCTTCGGCCCGAAACGGTTCACCACGTTTTTTGGCAGCCTCTTTAAGTTCCTTCCAATCCCGCCCGTCTGCCTGCTCGGGCAGTCGCAGGGACCATTTGTGCCCCGGAATCTTACAGCCGACGGTCGCCGTCGGAGCGACGCGCGCCTTGAGCACGATCAGTCGACTGATCTCGTCTCGCTTCATATCGGCGGGCGGTTTTTTCGCCGGCTTGGCGGCGGCAAGCTGCGGCGCTTCGTCGAGCGGCTTGCCCGTGATATCCCACCAGCCGTGATCCTGCTGCGGAGACTCACAGACTGCCACAAGCTCGACTTTGGGATTCAAAAAATTCGCGGGCTGTGGAACTCGATCGATTGAATCGTTACCGACCGCGCGAGGAAGTTTCCCGCACGCCGCCAAGCCGACCAGGAGCACGGCAAAAAAGGGGACGACATGACGGGGCTTCTGGATCACGTTTTCGCCTCGGATAAGCACAGCGGAGGATCTCAGCGCATTGTAAACGCGTGGCTGCCCCAATCGCAAAGAGGGTGCCAGCGACACACCAAGGCCTTCATCGATGTGCTGGGCATCGAGCACGCCTTGCTGTAGACGCCGCAAGATTGCATCGAAGGTGCCGTCTTTGCTCCATCTTTTAAAAAGGTCATAAACAGCAGGGCAACCGCACGTTCACGCCCCGGTAAAACCAGCATCAATTGCATCCAGAACTCTGTCGTCCCGTAACCCCCCGGTGAAGTGCATCTTGTCGATGCATAGTAGCTTGGTTTGCGTCTGATTTTGTGACTCGAAGTGAGGTGCGATTGTGGCGCGAGGGAACAGTCGAGGAGAGCCGTTTTGGAGAAATGCGTTTCGGCGGTTTGAGCGATCGGGGATGACGGTCGCGGAACTCTGCGAGGTCGAGGAGCGCTCGGTCGGCACGTTCTACGCCTGGCGCCGACGTCTCGTTCCATTGCTGGATGTAGGATGCCAATGGTGCCAATTCCGACGTTTCCAAGATGGTGTTGGCGGCCGGCATTCGTAGAACGTCCGCCAGCTCTTGTTGGCCCCCTGCAATTGCTCGATCCGCACGCTGGTCGCACGCAGCCTGAAGATCAGCCGTTCCAGACCCGAAGGGGTCACCGGGGTGCAGCGCACGCCTCGCCACGGCCCAACTTTGGGGGCTTTCGGGGGGCTTTGCCCGGATCCGTTCACGAATCCCGGGGATTGCCGTCGATTTCTCGCCGTTTAGACCCTGGGGAGGAGGGAAGCATGGTATCTTACCCCCACCACGAGCGAACGGTGGCACCAGCGAACTGGGATTGGTTCGCTATTCGGCGGGGCCGCCCAAATGACCCGTCGCGAGCGTCTCCCTCGTCGCTTTTTTCAGCCACACCGGAGTGAAGATGACAACTGACATGCCCACGACGCCGCCCCTGGGTGCCCTCGCTTCTGGGGAGGAGGCATTGCCAGCCCAGCAGGAGTACGGCGCCGTTCGCTGGGACTACGGCGTTGTTTTCGTGACCCTTCACGTGCTGGCGCTGTGTGCATTGCTTCCCTGGTTCTGGTCGTGGGCGGGGCTGATCGCTTTTCTGGTCGGCGTGGTGATTTTTGGACAAATGGCGATCCCGATTGGCTATCATCGCCTGTTGTCCCATCGCAGTTTTCGCAGTCCTAAATGGTTTGAACGGACGCTGGTCACCCTGGCGATGTGCACCGCCCAGGAGACGCCTGCCCACTGGGTCGCCTGGCACCGCCTGCATCACGCGCATTCCGACGGTCACGAGGATCCGCACTCGCCGCGGCGGGGCGTGTTTTGGGCGCATGTCCGTTGGCTTGTCCACGAGAACCGCACGCGGTTAGCGACCTATACCCTGTACGACAAGTACGCCCGGGATATTCTGGCTGACCCCTACTATCGCTGGATCGAGCGATTGCCAAGTCCGGCAGGAATCTTCTACCTCACGCACGCGGTGATCTACGGCACCGTCACGATGGGGATCTGTTTGGCCGTCTACGGCAATACCGCCGAAGCGTTTCAGATGGCGGCCAGCATCTTCCTGTGGGGGGTCGTGGTCCGCACGGTCTGGGTTTGGCACATCACCTGGTCGGTCAATTCGATCAGCCATATCTTTGGCTACCGCAACTACGAAACGTCGGATGACAGCCGGAACAACTGGTTCGTGACGTTGTTGACCGCGGGCGAAGGGTGGCACAACAACCATCACGCGGATCCAGCGAGTGCGTCGGTGCAACACCGTTGGGCGGAGATCGACGTGAACTATTACGTGATTCGGCTCTTTGGAGTGCTCGGCCTCGCCACGCACATCATCCGCCCGCGGCACCAACGCAAACCACTCGCGGCTTCGGAAACGAAACCGGTGGAATGATGACGAGCCCGGGGAGGAGGGCGGGATTGATCTGCAGGGACCGCAAGGATGCGTGCTCCGACACCACACCGACAGCTTTCTTGTCGCCGCCCTTGGAGCGAATCTCCAAGCGCTGCTCGCCTTTCGGCTTCCGGGGAGAGGATCCAATAGCTACGGGATCGTTCAGGAATGACTCCCCCACCCTGAGGGTGGCAGGGGGTCGCGAACGCTGGAGTTGTTTTTGAACGACCGCTATGCGGTCCCCAATCACTGCTTTGCTGCGGGAGCATTTGCCCCTTGGAAGACCAGTTTTACGAGTTTGCTGTCATTCTCGCGATCGCCGCTACGGCCGGGGCGATCGGTAGATTGCTGCGCCAGCCTTTGATCGTCACGTTCATTGCCGTCGGGATTCTGGTGGGTCCAGCATGGTTGGGAATTGTCGCGGCTGGTGACGATATCGACCTGCTGGCGCGGATGGGGATTGCCATCCTGTTGTTCTTGGTCGGTTTCCCCTTCAGCGAACGCGATGGGTTATCTGCACCGTTCCGCGAAAACAGACGAGCAGCGCACTGATCCAATCCTTGCGTGCGCACGGCTTTACCGGCAAGGTTGCGGTGACTGCACATCGTGCCCGGGACGCCGAAGCGCTCCGCCGCGAAGGGGCCGATCTGGTTCTGATGCCGTTTGTCGATGCGGCCAACGAATGCCCCGATGTTATCGTGATGGGGACGATCTGCCGTAGCGGTGTCGAGGGACTGTTGATCGGCAACACCGCCGAGACCGTGCTCGATCACGCCGATTGCTCCCTCATGACTTTGAAGCCACCGGGATTCGTATCCCCCATTTCTCTGTGATGGAGGCTGACCGATCCCTTGTGTCGGTCGGAGCCTTGTCCGCGTCTGCAAGTAATCGTACACCGCGACCGGCCGCTCAGACGGCGTTGACGGCTTGTTGAGGCGGCGTCGGTGGGCGCGGCGAGTGGGTTTGCGGTCGGCCGCTTGGCGTCGTTCGTGCTGGCGGGCCAGCTGGGCGGCCAGGGCAACGGCGATCGCTCCAAGTTCCGCCTTGGGTTCGGTGTGCGTGAGAACTCGTCGACATCGTCGCTAGATGCGATCAGCGACTGAGCGACGATGCAAGTGTGCTCGGTGTCATCGGAGGCCATCCCTTTTCTGCCACCCATCCGACAAGGTCGGGATGCTCGAATTCCGTTTCGCTCCTGTTCTCAGGATTCTCCAGCGGCGTTTCCAGCCGAATGGGGAGGACTCGCCGAGCGGCGTCGCCCGCGAAGCGGAGGTTGTTTCCCGTTGCGTTCCAGAAGGTCTGCAGCGACCGTTCGCCAGTCGTGCGGCTGCTACCAAGGATGCGGTCGCTCCCCGTCGTTCCGGTTAGCGCACCATCTCGCGCTGCACCATCGAGCGGAGTGTCGATATTGTCCATCGCGACACGGGGAATCGCCTCCCTCGCGACCGCCGTGATGACCTTTCGCATTTCCTCATCATCCCGGCTGTACGTCTTCCTCGCAGCGGTCCGCCCGCAGGCGATCAAACTCGCGGCATCGGTCAGCCGACTCCTTCCCGAGCCCCTCGCGTTTGCCGTTACCGAGTGAAGAGTGCCCGGCGACCCGGTGTCGCCGATGATCCGCGGCTTGACGCCGCGGAACAATACGTCGTTCGAAGCTTTGCGGTGACTTGTCGAGACGGCATGAATGAGACTGGCCGTCTGGACTCGTCGCTTCATTGTCGCCCCTGCCCGAGACGCAAAATAAGGTTGTCTTCTACCATGCTCAAATTTCGTATCCTACTCCCCGCCGCGGTGCTTGCTTTGATGGGCACCCTTCCGCAAAGCCGTGCCGCCGAAAAGACGATTGTCGAGACGGCCGTCGAGGCCGGCTCGTTTCAAACGCTGGTGAAAGCGGTTCAGGCTGCGGGGCTGGCCGAGACGCTCAGCGGCGACGGTCCGTTTACCGTGTTTGCCCCCACGGATGAAGCTTTCGAAGCGCTGCCGGAAGGAACGCTCGAGAGCCTGCTCGCCGCCAACGCGAAAGACAAGCTGTCCAGCGTGCTGACCTATCATGTGGTGCCCGGAAAGGTCTTGGCCGAGCAGGTGGTCGATCTCGAGGGGGCGCAGACCGTTAACGGGCAGCGTTTGGAGATTTCTGCCGGCGAGGATGGCGTGCAGGTCGACGGGGCGAATGTCGTCAAGACCGACATCGAGTGCAGCAACGGCGTGATCCACGTGATCGACGCGGTCCTGCTGCCGTCCGGGCAAACGATCCCCGAAATCGCCCAAGCTGACGGGCGGTTTTCGACCTTGCTGGCGGCGGCCAAGGCTGCCGGGCTGGTGGAGACGCTCAGCGGCGACGGGCCCCTGACCGTGTTCGCTCCGACCGATGAAGCCTTCGGCGCCCTGCCGGCCGGGACGATCGAGACGCTGCTCAAGCCAGAGAACCGCGAACAACTCGGCGACATCCTTAAGTACCATGTGGTCGCCGGCCGCAAGTACAGCAGCGATGTCGCCTCGGTCGATTCGGTGGCAACCGTGCTCGGGCCAAAGTTGAACGTCCAACCGGCCGAGTCAGGTGTGCTGATCAACGGCGCCCGCTTGCTCGACGCCGACATCGATGCGGCCAACGGCGTGATCCACGTGATCGATCGCGTGTTGACCCCACCCGAAGAGGCGAGCGATTCCTCCGGCAACGCCGCCGCCCCGAAGGCTGCTGCGACCGCCCGGCAGATGATCGTCGAGGCGATCAACCGTGGCGTACCGGTCTACAACGCGGGGCATCACGGCCAATGTGCCGAGATCTACATGAATGCCCTCCGCGAGGTGGCGGCGATGCCCGCAGCACTCTCGGAGCCGATGCGAGCGTCGGTGCGGCAGACGCTGCAGCGGGCGTCCCAGACCCACGGCATGTCGTCTCGGGCCTGGATGCTGCGAAGGCAGATGGACACCATTTTGATGTCGCGGTGAGGGTCTCCGCGACGCGTTTGGAGATTGATCCATCAGCAACCTGCCCGGCCGGGGGCCTAGGAAAGCGGCGCGGCGTTTGCATTATTTCCTTGACGACGGTTCGCAACAAACTCGCTTCGTCAAGGAGTCGAAATGAAAACCATCGACACCGAACGGTTGAAACAGCTTAAGTCCGGCGACACGGATTTCTTGTTGATCAATACGCTTGATTCGGAACACTTCGACGACACCAAAATCCCTGGGTCGATCAACGTTCCGCAATCGGATTCGAATTTCGTTCAGAATGTTGAGAGCAAAGTTTCGTCGAAGTCCCAACCGGTGGTCGTCTACTGTGCCAGCAAAGAGTGCGATTCGTCGTCAAAGGCTGCCCAGAAGCTGGAAGATGCCGGCTTCACCGAGGTGATCGACTTTGAAGGCGGTGCCCAAGAATGGAAGAACGCCGGCGAGTCTCTCGCCGTTTGAGACAACCGATACGACCAAGCCGAAACATCTACAGCGCGCAGACGAGTAGCCGCCGGTCGCCAAAGGCGTCCCGGTGGTGACGTCCTGGCGCCCCTCTTTGCGGCTGGGTAAAGACAGGCAAGCCGTGTTGGCGGTCGCTGCACCGCCCAGTCCGGCTCCGCCTGAACAGCCTGCGAGCCGAGCAGGCGGATCCCGACGCTTCGCTGTTCCAGGGCGGCGGATGTCGGCCGAGCAAGCGGTTCCGTCGGCTTTGCGAGTTGGCTGAGGTCGCTCCGAAGCCGAGCAATGAGTCACCCCCAGAAAGTTTCTGATGCCGACGACGCTCGACTCGATTGTCGAATGGGGTAACAATGTCTCGGTCATGCCGAGTGGAATGAGTCAGCTGTTGTCGTATCCAGCATTGGCCGATCTGCTCGCGCTCCGCCAAGCCGCTACTCGATGAGGTTTGATCGATGGAAGTGCGTCCGACCTTCGAGATTCCGCTGTCCTGGTCGGCCGACGAAACAATGCGGCGGCTGCGCGCGGTGATCGTCGCGTCTCACTACAAAGGGCGTGTAGATTCATTGGGACGCGTGGCCGATTTTCGTATCCTGGCGGTAGAGCGGCGCTTTTGGTCGCCGCACTTGACGGTCCAGGCAGAGGTCGTAGCGGAGGGAGGCTGCAAGCTTTACGCTCGTTTCTCACCGCGGCCTGAGATTTGGACCGGCATCATGATGTTTTACCTGAGCGTGCTGTTTCTGATGTTGTGCGGGTTTGCTTACGGTTATGCCCAGTGGTTCATGAGCCAGGCCCCGTGGGCGCTGATCTGTCTGCCGTTGGGTGTGAGCTTAATCGGCTTCATCCACTTGGCCGCCGTCATCGGCCAGCGGCTCAGTTCCGACCAGATGCTCGAGTTACGAGCGCTGCTTGAACGGGCCCTCACGGAAGCCGAGACGGTTTCCAGCGACGCCGATCGGCTTTGATTTTGCTTGGGAAGGAAAAGCAGGCACTCCCAGTCACCCTTGTAGCTTGCCAGCCTGATTGTACAAGACGACCTTTCGGATCGCCCCTTGCGGGCGCGGGCCAGACGTTCTCGGCGCAGTGAGCAGCGGCTTGAGGAGGAAACCATGGTCACCACCGATGCGTTCTCGCGCATCACTGGTGAGCATCAGCAGTCGGCATTCGACGAGGAACTGAATCGATCACCGGAAGCCGAAACGCCCCGCCGCTCCAGCAACCATGAACGCGGCAACTGAACTGAAGGCAGCAGCCCATGTTGCGATCGGTTTCCTCCATGGTCAAACGGGTCGATCGCTCACAGCCGGTGGCTGACCCGATACGGATGGGAGTTGCAGCTCGAAGGCTTCAGCGTGGTTGGTTGCCGATGCAGTAGAGGCTTTCGCCGGTTCGAATGAAGAAGTTGCCTTTGCAAACGGCGATCGATGCCATCGTCTTGCCGTCCAGCGTGTTCTGGGTGATCTCCTTATAGCTCGGACCGGGCTCCAGCACTGTGGTGATCCCTTCTTCCGAGGTGATATAGATTCGGCCAGCGGCCAGCAACGGCGATGCGGAGTAGCTACCGTCGAGTCGTTCCCGCCAAACGACGTCGCCTGTTTTCGCTTCGATGCAGTGCAGGATATTGTCGCGAGTGATCGTGTAGAGAAACGGCTCGACGTACAGCGGCGATGGTAAGGCCGGGACACCGCGTTTCTGTTCCCAGACGATGTGCGACTTGGTCACGTCTCCGTTACCGCCCGGACGAATCGCTCGAATCGTTGGCTCCTCAAAGCCGGATGACGTGAAGATCAGATCCTTACCCAGCACGGGCGAGGGTGTCACGCCTTCACCCCGGCTGTAGACCGACCAGATTCGCTCGCCCGTTTCGACGTCGTGCCCTTGGACTCGGTCACCACCAGCACTGACCACCGTCTGCCCGTTGTCGATCACGATCGCGGTCACGTGCCCAACCCGAGACTGTCCGCGTTCACCTCGCCACTTCGTGTTGCCTGTCTGCTTGTCCACGGCCAGCAGTACAGCCTGGTCCCACGGTTCCTTCCAGCCGACACGCTGCTCCTCTCGACTGCTGCCGTCGAACGGCATAATGATCAGTCCGCCGACAAGAATTGGAGAAGCACCAAGCCCATGCAAGCTGTGGAAATCCACATCTTCGTTCTTCCAGACCAATTCGCCGTGGAAGTCGACGGCGACCATCGTTCCGTCATAGAACGCGGCGTAGACCCGCGCGCCGTCGGTTACCGGCGTCGGCGTGGCGTAAGAGTTTTGGGCTCGCTTGGGTCCAGGGATTTGTCGGTGGACTTCCGTGTTCCAAAGCGTGTCGCCACTCAGGCGATCGATCGCGATCACGCGGCAAGAAGCACCTTGTTCCGTCGCGGTGGTCACGAAGACGTGGTCACCAGACACAATCGGCGACGACCAGCCTTGGCCCGGTATCGTCGTTTTCCAGGCGACGTTGCTGTCTTCGGACCACTCGAGCGGCAGGCCTCTTTCCGGCGTTTTGCCTTGGCCGTTTGGACCCCGGAATCGCGTCCAATCTTCACCGCACAGCGAGGTGGCCCCTGTTGACAAGCTCGCGATGACAATCAACGCACTGAATAGCAAACGCATAAGACAATCTCACATAGCGCTGGAAAGGAATTCCCACATGATACCGCAAACAGGCAGCGGCGACGGCGCGCGGCAGGTCGGGCTCCATCCCCTTGCTGAAGAACGTCGCCGCCACCGCAGCGACGGTTAGCCTCGTCCGGACTGACAATTCCGAGTGCCGACTTGCACAGGCGGGCGTGTCCTGGGGCGTCCGGCGAAATTTCGCTCCCGACCACCGGCGGTTCGTCCTGGGGTGCCAAGCTGACAGCACTGCGACTCAGCAGAGGACGACCAACGCGCGGGAACATATCTACTCGACTCGGCTTCCCAGAATTCGCAGGGGACCGAGCCGGCTGTGGTTGAGGTACCATGGACGTCGTCGTTCTCCCGAGTATTCACTTTTCGCGGCGCAAGCTCTTCGAAAGCCATCATGAAACCTGTCCATTCTTCGTCGCTGATTCTCTGTATGCTGGTTGCTCTGCTGGTCCATCCCTCGCCTGCCCGGGCCGCTAAGCCGAATGTGTTGTTCATTGCCGTGGACGACTTGGCTTGCACGCTTGGATGTTATGGCGACGTCGTCGCGAAAACGCCGAACATCGATCGATTGGCAGCCGCGGGAACCTGCTTTCGGCGGGCCTATAACCAGTTGCCGCTGTGCAATCCGACGCGGGCATCGGTAATGACGGGACTGCGGCCTGATCAGATTAAAGTATACGACCTGGACCGTCACTTTCGCGACGAAGTGCCCGATGTCGTGACGTTGTCGCAAGCCTTTCAACAGGCGGGCTACTTTGCGGCACGCGTCGGGAAGATCTATCACTACAACGTGCCAGCTTCGATCGGAACCGACGGCTTCGACGATCCTCCTTCGTGGGACCGGACCGTCAATCCGAAGGGACGCGACAAGGCCGAAGAGGCGCAGATCTTCAATGCCGAGCCGCATCGCAAGATCAGCGGGGCCCTCAGCTGGTTAGCCGCCGAGGGTACCGCGGAAGAGCAGACCGACGGTATGATTGCCACCGAAGCGATCAAGATCATGCACGAAAAGAAGGAGGAACCATTCTTTTTGGGCGTCGGCTTCTTTCGGCCCCATACACCTTACGTGGCTCCCCAAAAGTTCTTCGCGATGTACCCGCTCGATTCGTTGCGATTGCCTTACGCCCCGGAGAATGACCGCGACGACATGCCCACCGCCGCGTTCGCTCACAATTGCCCCGTGCCGAACTATGGCCTCGACGAACGGACGTTGTTGAAAGCGACCCAGGCCTACTACGCCTGCGTCTCGATGGTGGATGCCCAGATCGGACGTCTGCTGTCGGCATTGGACGAGTTGGGAATCGCCGAGAGGACGATCGTCGTGTTCTGGAGCGATCATGGTTACCACCTGGGCGAGCACGATGGCATCTGGCAGAAGCGCACGCTGTTCGAGCAAGCGGCTCGCGCTCCGTTGATCGTGCGTGCTCCCGGTCAGCACGGGCAGGGAGCCTGCGATCGGATCGTCGAGTTCGTCGATATCTATCCGACGGTCACCGATCTGGCGGGAGTCGATGCGGCGGACCACTTGGCGGGTCGTAGCCTGCGTCGGTTGATCGATCATCCGCACGCAGAATGGGACGGCCAAGCCATCACGCAAATCCTTCGACCGGCCGACGACCGCCTGCCGGAGATGGTCATGGGGTGCAGCATCCGCACCGATCGGTACCGCTACACCGAATGGAGCGACGGCAAATATGGCGTCGAGCTATACGACCATCACGCCGATCCGAGCGAGTTTAATAATCTGGCCCAAGATCCTGACGAGCAAGCCCAAGCGGTGATGGCGACGCTTCGCAGTCAACTGAGAAAGAAGGCCTCGGGCAAGACGCCCACCGTGCCAGTGAACCCGGCTCGGTTGTAAGGGGGGGGAGCCAGCTCAGGCCGAGGTTGGGATCGGCTCGGTCATCTTCTGGAAGGATTTCCTCAATGCAACGCGATGATCTACCCTAATCGCTGTTCAATGCCTTCTCGAAGCGACCGGTCACCTTCGCATCCTGGTTCTTACCCTCGGCCATGGCCTTCATCACCAGCGTGCCGGTCACATTCGGGCCGTGCGCTTTGGTCTCGTCGGACAGCATGACGTTCTCTCGCGGCCTGTTCTTAGGGCCTCGGTGGGGGTGATCGCCAAGGTAGCCGCCGGAATATTCGACAGT
>CAYNVI010000041.1:0-16497 GCA_964400585.1 uncultured Pirellulaceae bacterium
GCCAGATCCTCGTGGGCGGTTACAAATCGCCGCGCGAAGCCACCTGGTTGATCGGTGTGCTGCTGTTCTTTGCCGTCATCACCATGTCACTGCTGGGCTATGTGCTCCGCTGGGACCAGCGGGGGATCTATGGATTGCGTGTAGCGCTGAATATTTTCTACCGTGTTCCTTGGATCGGCGAGGACCTGGTGCTGTTGGTCCAAGGTGGCCGCGAGATCAGCGGTGACACGCTCAGTCGCGTGTACTCGGCTCATGTGATTTTTGGACCTCTGCTGATCACCGCATTGATCGCCTATCACGTATACCTGGTAACGGTCCATAGCATCACCTCGCCGACGGAACGCCGCCGGCCGGTGGAATCGCGCGAAGAACAGCGAGAAATCTACGAGCGGGACGCCCACAGTTCCGATCGCGGCGAGACATTCTTTCCCGATACGGTGGCCAAATCAGGATTGATGGCGGCGATGATCTTCATTGCGGCGTTGTTGCTAACCGGCCTGCTCGGCGGCGGATATCTGTATCCGGAAGCGGACTTGTCGCAGTCTGCTTATCCGCGGGAGGAATGGTGGTGGGCCTGGTTCAGCGCGCTGGCAGCTTACCTTCCGCCCCACTTGGCCGGATATTTCTACGTGGGATTTCCCATCTTCCTATTCCTGTTCTTGCTGCTGTTGCCGTTTCTCGAGCGAACACCCTATCGCGGCATCCGCAACCGACCAATCGCCACCGTGTTCGTAGTCGGGTGTGTGATCGGCTTGATCGGACTGAGTTCGATCCGGATCCGCTCGCCATGGACCGCTTGGCCGGATCCAGTTCCGCCGCCGGTGCCAGCCGGCGTGACGCTCGCCCCCCAAGCCGAACAGGGTCGACAATTGTTCGCTACCTTTGGTTGCAACAGTTGCCATGCCATCGCGGGGCACGGGAAGCAGGTTGGCCCCGATCTGGCAAGAATCCCGCACCCGATGTCCCAGGCAGCGCTGCGCCAGTACATCCTGCGTCCTCCGCCTGGTGTCGCGATGCCTGACTATCAGGGGCGAATGACAGACGAACAACTCGAGCAAGTGGTTGCATTCGTGCTCGTCACTCAAATCGCGCGAGGGCGATAGAAACACCCATGTCGAACATGCACTGCAACTCGAAAAGAAGGTGTTGGAGCTCGCTACTGCTTGCCGGCTGGACGCTCGTTGGCCTGGGCGGATGCCAGGGTGATCGGCTGCAATCGTCTCTGCATCCGGCCGGGCCCGCCGCCGATGGGGTCGCCCGACTGTGGTGGATTCTGTTTGTCGTTCTGGCTGTGTATTCGCTCGCCGTGTTCGTGCTGACCGCAATCGCAATCTTTCGCCCCTCCGATCCAACCAAACGACTGAAACACCAAGGCCGCTTTTTTATCTTGCTCGGTGGCGTGTTCTTGCCAGCGTTGATCCTTGTACCCCTGTTGATCTATTCGCTCACGACAACCCAATCGCTCCGGATGCGGGAAAGCGGCTTAACCATTCGTGTTGTTGGTCATCTCTGGTGGTGGGAAGTCGAGTATCCCGACCATCGCATCATCACCGCCAATGAGCTGACCATTCCCGCTGGCGAGCCGGTGAAGCTCGATTTGACCTCGGCCGACGTGATTCACAGCTTCTGGGTTCCCCAGTTGCACGGCAAGATGGATTTGATCCCGGGAAAGACCAATGAGTTTTGGATCCAAGCTCTGCGGCCGGGCATCTACCGGGGACAGTGCGCCGAGTACTGCGGCCAACAACACGCCCACATGGGGCTGGAGGTGCATGCGCTGCCCCCCGCCGATTTCGTGCAGTGGCTCTCGGATCATCAGCAGCCCATCTCAGCCCCCGCGGAGAGCGAACCACTGGACACCGAGGTGACACGTGGAAAGCAACTGTTCGTACAACATGGCTGCGGCGTTTGCCACGCCGTGAAAGGCACCCCAGCCGAGGGCCGCGCGGGTCCCAATTTGACGTTCATCGCAACACGTCGCACCCTTGCCGCCGCCACGCTTAGCAACACCCGTGAGAACTTGCTGGCTTGGATAGCCGATCCTCAGTCAATCAAGCCGGGGGCAAAGATGCCACCGACCCATGCCAGCAAGGAGGAACTTCAAGCCATCGTCGCTTACCTCCAACAGCTCGACGGCAAAGGAGGCCAGCGTGAGCGGCGCAATGAATCCTAGCAAACTCGACCAGGAGGCGTTCACAGCAACCTGGCAAAGCCCGTCCGGCTTTGCCGGATGGCTCTCGATCGTCAACAACCGCCCTCTGGGTATCCGGTTCATGTTGACGGCGCTGGTCTTCTTTTTGATCGGCGGCGTGCTCGCCCTGCTGATGCGAATTCAACTGGCTGTCTCGGAGAACACCTTCTTGGGCCCCGAGCTGTACAACCAGCTCTTCACCATGCATGGTTCGACCATGATGTACCTGTTTTCGGTGCCCTTCCTGGAAGGTCTCGCCCTGTACATCGTGCCCATGCTGATCGGATCCCGTGACGTTGCGTTTCCCCGGCTGACCGCCCTCGGATATTGGACCTACCTGTTTGGCGGGATCGTGTTCTATGCCAGCTTTCTGGTGGGCGAGGTACCCGATGCCGGCTGGTTTGCTTACACGCCCCTCTCGAGCTCACGATACTCGGGCCTCGGCCTCGATTTTTGGGCGCTGGGTCTAAGCCTGGTTGAGATCTCTGGAATCGTCGCGGCGGTGGAAATCGTGGTGACGGTTTTCAAGCTGCGTGCTCCGGGGATGTCACTGGCCCGTATGCCGATGTTTGTGTGGGCCATCTTGGCGGCCGGCTTGATGAGTCTGTTCGCCTTCACCACGCTGCTGGTCGCGACGTTGATGTTGGAACTCGACCGTACTGCGGGAACCCACTTTTTCGACGCCGACTTCGGTGGCACCAACTTGCTGTGGCAACACCTGTTTTGGTTCTTCGGCCATCCGGAGGTTTACATCATCTTTCTTCCGGCGACCGGGATCGTGTCGATGGTAGTCGGTACGTTTGCGCGACAGTTGCTGGGATATACGTACATCGTTGTCGCCATTTTGGTCACGGCATTCGTCAGCTTCGGGTTGTGGGTCCATCACATGTACACCACCGGCCTTCCTGAACTCTCCCTGGGATTCTTTGCGGCTGCCAGTTTGATGATCGCCTTGGCGAGTGGAACTCAGGTATTTGCCTGGATCGCTTCTTTGTGGGGACGGCGTCCGGCGCTCAGTCCTCCGTTGATGTTCGTGCTGGGCTTCGTGTTCATCTTTGTGCTAGGCGGCATGACGGGCGTGATGGTGGCAATCGTCCCTTTTGATTGGCAGGTACACGACACGTACTTTGTGGTGGCCCATTTTCATTACGTGCTGATCGGCGGTGCGGTATTCCCAATCATGGCGGGCATGTATTACTGGATCCCGAAGTTCACCGGCCGCACGCTTTTTCCCAAGCTCGGGCATCTCAGCTTCTGGCTTTCGTTTGTCGGCTTCAACATAACTTTCTTTCCCATGCATATCATGGGATTCTTTGGAATGCCGCGACGCGTTTACACCTACCCGCCGGTGCTTGAACTAGATGGCTACAACCTGGTGGCCACCATTGGCGCATTCATATTCGCGGCTGCCTTCTTGGTATTTCTGATTGACCTGGTCTTGAGCTTCCGCTGGGGATCGCCCGCAGGTGCTGATCCATGGGGTGGCGACACATTGGAATGGACGACTTCGTCCCCCCCGCCGCCCTATGGTTTTTTAGCACCGCCAAGGGTCCGCAGCCGACATCCCGCCTGGCAAGCCGATGCCTTGTGGGATCCCCAGCCGGCCAGCGCCAGCGACCAGTTGGCGCAGCGGGCTACCGCGGCACTACACGCGGCGCCGGTTCACTGGCGAGGAACTTTAACCACCGACGCCATCAGTGCTGCGCCGCAAGCGATTCACTTCTTGCCTGGACCAAGCCTGTATCCGCTGCTGGTCGCCCTCGGGCTGCTGGTGGGCTTGCTCGCGGTGCTCGCAAAGATCTACCTGGTTTTGGCTGTCGGAGCGGCAGTCGCTATCTTGGCTTTGTTCGGCTGGTTGCCCCCTAGTGCAGGTCAACTGGAGATGCTCCGCAGCAGTGATTTAGCTCAACGCGCCGGATTGCCAATCTTGGTCACCGGCAGCCGTTCGATCGTGTGGTGCGGGATGGTCTGCCTGCTGGCGATCCTTGGTACCGCACTGCTGGCACTGGTTTACGCCTACTTCTATATCCGACTCTATTCGCCTCAGTGGCCCCAGCAGGATCTTCCCCGCCCGGATTGGCTGGCGTTCGGAATTCCCTACGGAATGTTGGTCCTTTCAGCGCCGGCTCTGTGGTGGGCCAATCATAGCTTCAAGCATGAGCGTCCAAACCAAATCCAGTTGGCGATGACGACGGTGCTGGTGCTCGCGTTTGGCTTCTTGGGGGCAAGCGTACTTGCCATCGTTGACTATGGAGTTTCCCCGCGTCAATCCGCGTATGGATCGCTGTTTATTTTGCTCAGCGGGTTTTTGTCGTTACTGACGATCACCGGCATGGCTTTGCTTGGTTACGCCCAGTGGCGGGTGTGGAGCGAGTATCGTGACCATGCCGGATTCATGGGGCTGCAGATGCAGGTGGTTTCGATGTTCTGGTATTTCGTGGCGGTTGCAACCGTGGCTGTATTTCTGACTCTGGTCGTCTCGCCATGACGTGCGCGTCAATACACCAAGGACACTCATAATGAACCGGCCCGACGCGAGGCAAATGGAAGTGAGTGAGCGGCCGCCAGATCATCGCGGCACCGTCGCCCACGCCTGGCTGTGGGTGGGCCTGATGGGAGGTGCGATCGCCTGGGTGCTGCACCTGCTGCTTGCTTACGGCATCGCAGAATTCGGCTGTGCCAGCACCGTTGGCCAGACCCAGTGGCTGGGCTTTTCTGCGGTGGCCTGGTTGGAAGCCATTGCCAGCGTCGCGATGTTGGTCGCGGCAATCCTCTCGAGTGTGATCGCCAAACGGAACCAAATCGCTTTCTCGCAAGCGGAAACCGCAAATCGTCTCGAACCCCAAGACCCCCGCCTGTTCATGGCTCGCAGTGGAGTCTTGACCAGTCGCCTGTTTGTCTTCATCATCGCGGTGCAGAGCCTGCCGTTGATGTTTTACCTTCGTGAATGTTAGGGGCGTGAATATTCGGTGCTACCGCACCGCGGCTGATGATGTTGTCTATCGCACCACCGACCGTCCTCGCTCATGCGGATCTCTCGCCGGCCACCGATTCGTGGTGGCTGGCGTGGCATTTCGACTCTCTCGTCGTCACCAACCTGTGCGTGCTGACGCTGATCTATGCCCGTGGCCTGCGAAATCTGTGGGGACGGGCGGGGATCGGTCGCAGCGTTTCGCTGTGGCGAGCCATTGCCTTTGCGTTGGCGATCTTTGCCTTGCTGGTGGCATTGCTATCTCCCTTGGACAGCCTCAGCGACGAGTTGTCGTGGGTCCATATGACCCAGCACATGATGCTGATGGTTGTGGCGGCGCCGCTGATCGTAGCCGGCGCACCTGGGCTGGTGATCACGTGGGCCTTGCCAGCGCGATATCGCAGCCCCGTCGGCCGCTACCTGGTCCACACCGTTTCAGGCGGACGTGCACCACTGGGTTTCTTGTTGTGGAATCCTTTTGTTGTCTGGACACTCCACGCGATCGGTCTGTGGATATGGCACTTTCCGGATCTGTATGAACTCGCCCTAAGAGACCCTTTGGTCCACGACGTTGAGCACCTGACCTTCTTTTTGGTTGCCTGTTTGTTTTGGCGTCCGGTGGTCGATGCCAGAGCCGGCCCCACGCTGAATCCGGGGCTTTGCATCTTTTTTCTGTTCAGCACTTCGCTGCATGCGATGGTGCTGGGCGTTTTCATGACGCTGTCACCGACGATCTGGTATGAATCCTATATTGGACGCACCGGCCCCTGGGGGCTAAGTCCGCTGGAGGACCAACAGCTTGCCGGAATGATCATGTGGATGCCCGGGTGCTTGGTATACGCCGTCGTCGCAACGCTTGTCTTTGCCCGGTGGTTGAACCAGATGGAATCGCTTGATGTTCGATGCTGATCTTGGTGCACCGCTCGTCGGGGAGGTCGTTTATGCGTTGCGGTTCAGGCGGAGTCGCACGTCAGCGGCGACAACGCCCTTGGTCTTGACGAAGACGGGGTTGAGATCCAATTCGGCCAGATTCTCCACGTCTGCAGCCAAAGCGTTCAGGCGATGCATCAAATCCAAGAGAGCGTCCTGGTCCTTGCGCGGCTGATTCCGATGCCCATTGATCAGTGGAAAAGACTTCAGGGACTCCATCATCTCTTGCGCTTCAAGATCGGTCGTCGGCGCCATTCGAACGCTGACATCATTGAGCAGTTCCAGCAGATCGCCTCCTAGCCCCACCATTAACAGCGGGCCAAACGAGGGATCCGTGCGGAGCCCTACCGCAAGCTCCACGCCGTCGCCGACCATTTCCTGCACCAGATACTTGCCAATGTGCTTTTGCTGTCCGACCTGCTGAAGCGAACGATCAATTTGACGGACGGCATCGGCAGTCTGCTGGGGGGTTTTGCAGTTCAAGACGATTCCCCCGACGTCCGCCTTATGGAGAGGCGCATCGACTTTCACAGCGACCGGGGCGTCTATTTCCCGCTGAGCCTGAGCAGCCGCGTCCGCATCGCTGACAAAGCGACAGGGGGCCAACCTGATTCCATAGGCTTTCAGCAGATCGATTGCCTGTTGCCCTGTCATCCAAAGTTCGTCCTCCTGATCGTCGCGCGTGGCGAGCGTTTGTTGGACGATCTGTCTGCCGCGGTCGACATCGATGCCAGCTGGTCGGACAAGTTTTCCCGGAGGTTTATTTTTCCATTCCGACCACCGTGCGACATGCCCCAAGGCGCGGGCGGCTTCTTCGGGGAACAGATAGGAGGGAATGTTGGCGTTGCGCAGCGCCGGGGGTCGCCGCCGCTGTCCCATGAAAACAGTTAGCATTGGGACCGCCTGGGAAAATGATCTCTGCGTGCGGGAAATCGCCTCGGCCACTTCGTCAGCGCCGGTCACAATGGGCGGAATAAAGATCACCAGCAACACGTCGACTTCGCCCGAGCCAGCAACGATCTCGACTGCTTGCTGGTAGGTGCTTGCATCGGCACCGGCTAAGAGATCGACCGGATTGCTGGTGGCAGCTTCCTCCGGTAACAGCTGCGTCAGTTGTTTGGTGGTCGATTCGCTAAGCGTCGGCACTTCCAGACCATGTCCCTGGCATGCATCGGCCGCAAGGATGCCCGGCCCGCCGCCGTTGGTGACAATCCCGACTCGCCGACCCTGCGGAGCGTCTTGAGCGACCAGCAGTTGAGCCGTCTCAAACATCTCACGAAGTGTATCGGCACGCAGGACTCCACTTTGGGCGAACAACGCATCGGCGGCAACATCGGCTCCCGAGACCGCAGCCGTATGCGAGGATGCGGCTCGCTCACCAGCAGCCGTCCGCCCCGATTTGACGACGACGATCGGTTTGGATCGCGACATCCGGCGGGCATGCCGATGAAACTCACGCGGATCGGCAAGCGACTCCAGGTAAAGCAACACAACGTCGGTGTCAGCGTCCTGTTCCCAGTATTGCAACAGATCGTTCGCGGTGGTGTCCAGTTTGTTTCCGATCGACACAAAGGTGGATAGCCCGAGGTCCAACTCTTGTGCCTGCTGCAAAACGGCGAGGCCCAGCGCACCCGATTGCGATAACATGCCGACTCGTCCTGCCTCGGAGAACGTCCGGCTGAACGTCGCGTTGAGACGAAGGTCGGCCGCAGCATTTAGCAGCCCCATGCAGTTGGGACCGATCATGCGCATGTCGTGGCGACGGATGACTTCCAACAATTGCTTGGCGCGTTTTTTCCCTTCTTCGCCAGCTTCGGCGAACCCGGCGGAGATGACACAGACGGCGCGAACACCATAATCCCCCGCCTCTTCGACCACTTTCACGACCACCTTGGCGGGAACGACGACGACCGCCAGATCCGGGACTTCAGGACAGTCGCTGATCTTCTTGTAGGCTTTTGTTCCCTGGATCTCCAAAGCCTTTGGATTGATGGGGTAGACTTCGCCAGTAAATTCTCCTTCGAGGACATTGCGGAGTACCAGGCTCCCCACGCTGCCTTCGTCGCGACTGGCACCGACGATCGCCACACTTCGGGGAGACAGCAATCGCTGCAATGATTTCAGATCGACGTCGGCGGTCGTTTCTTGCGGTTGCGTTGGTGCGTTCATTGCTGCACGCTTTTGGGGGCGATATGAAGGGGACGGTTCAGCGCGGCTTGCGCGGCATCATGAAGTGTTTCGGAAACGGTGGGATGAGCGGCGACGGACCTTGCGAGGTCTTCGGTGACGGCGCCCATTTCGATCGCCAACACGCCTTGTCCGATCAGCGATTCGGCCTCACGGCCGACAATCCCGACACCAAGGATCCGGCCCGATTCGGGGTCGGTCAGCAGCTTGGTCAGACCATGGGCCGAACCGAGTGTTAGCGCACGACCGGAGGCGCGCCACGGGAATCGCGTCACTTTAACCTGACGATTTTTCTCCTTCGCGGACTCCTCGGTGAGCCCGCACCAAGCGATTTGTGGATCGGTATAAACCACCGCAGGCATGGCGCGGACGTCGAACGCTGCCGGTTCCCCGGCGATCGCTTCACTGGCAACGCCTCCTTCATGCATCGCTTCGTGGGCCAAAAGCATGCCGCCTGCGACATCGCCGATCGCGTAGATTCGATCATCGGTCGTGCGACGATGCTCGTCGACTTTGACAAAGCCGTTGTCGTCCAACTCAACATCCGTCTGGTCAAGCCGCAGGTTGTCCGAATTGGGACGACGCCCCACCGCGACCAGGACCCGATCGAAGGTGGTTTGCGAGGGCGTGTCATCGCCTTCGAACTTCACATGGACTGCGTCGTCCGCTTCCTCGACCCCCGTGACAGTCGTCTCCAGATGGATGGCATCAAACAGTGACGCCACACGCTTGGCAAGCGGCTCCACTAGATCCTGGTCGGCCCGCATCAAGAGGCGATCTGCCATTTCCACCAGCGTGACTTTACTTCCCAGCGAGGCGTAAACGGTGCCCATCTCCAGTCCGACATACCCGCCACCGACAATCAAGAGCCGCTCCGGGATGTCCGGCATCTCGAGTGCTGCGGCGGAGTCCATGATGCGCTCCCCGAACGGCGTGTCGGGCAGCGCGATCGGTCGCGAACCTGTGGCGATGATCGCATGATCAAAGCGGACCGTGTCCTCTCCGTCATCAAACTCCAGCTTCGCGGTCTCGGAGCTTTCAAACGTGGCCCGCGCGGTGAGCACGTGGACGCCGCGTTTTTCAGCCAATGCGGTCAGTCCTTCGACCAGCTGTTCGACGACCCCCTCTTTCCAATCCCGAAGCTTGGACAGGTCGATGTTCGGAGGCTCGAATTCGATCCCTCGTTCGCTCGCTTCGCGTGTCGTGATCAGCAATTCCGCAATCTCGAGCATCGCCTTGGAGGGGATGCAACCGCGCAGCAAACAGACTCCACCAAGTCTTGGCTCTTCACTCACTAAGGTCACGTCCATCCCGAGATCGATGGCGCGAAAAGCCGCCGCGTAACCGCCGACACCGCCACCGATGATCAGAACCTCCGTATGATCTGGCACGTCTGTCATGGTGTGGCCTTAAATGTTTAGCAGCATGGTCTCGGGATCACGGAGTGCTTGCCCCAGATCACGAAGAAACCGCGCGGCATCTGCGCCGTCGTTCACACGATGGTCGTAGGACAGGGAAAGTGGCAACATGTAACGCACCTCGGTGGTGGGAGAATCCAGGTCCCCGCCGACGACCTGCTGCAATCGTGCCCGCCCCATACCCAGGATCGCGACTTCCGGGTAGTTCACCAGCGGCTCGAACGCGTCACCGCCAAGCGGTCCGACGTTCGAAACCGTGAAGGTGCTGCCGCGAAGCTCTTCCGATTCGACTTCGCGATTGCGTACCCGCTCGACCAGCTCGGTCACGGAACGAGCCACTTGCGCGACCGGTTCTCGATCGACGTTGCGCAACACACCAACCACCAGGCCATCCTCGGTGTCGACCGCGACGCCCAGGTGATAGTACTGCTTGAGAATCAGTTCCTGCGAAGCGGGATCGAAGCTGGCATTAAACCGAGGGTAGCGCCGCAACAGGCCCGCCAACGCCTTGATCACCAGCACCATCAAGCTCAGTTGTCCCCCCTGCTCCTCGATCTGCAGCGCATGCTCGCGACGCCAACGCTCCAGATCGGTCACATCGATCCAATCATGATGTGTCACATGCGGGATCTCTTGCCAGGAGAGACTCATTCGGCGTGCCGTTTGCCGCCGAATCCCACGCAGCGGCTGACGCTCCACGGATCCCCAGCGCTCGAAATCGGGTAGCTCCGGTCGCTCTCTCCCCTGCTTCTCGCGTGCTTTCGGCTCGGCCGCCTCAGCTGGAGCACCTTTCTCTTTCTTCTTCTTTTTCTTCTTTGACTTTGTCTCTTCTTTGTCTGCCGGTTGTTCTTCGGCAGCCTGCCGAACGTCGTCGTCGATAACGCGGCCGTGCGGACCGCTCGGCTCCACCTCTCGCAGATCGATTCCAAGTTCACGAGCCAGGCGACGGGTCGCCGGCGACGCAGGGATAGGCCTCTCGGATGCTTTTGGTTGCTTGCGGTTCGGCTTTTCTTTTTGCCGGTCAGCCTTCGCGTCTGCCTTTGCGTTGCGACCCGACTTCGTTTCCTGTTCCTCAAATTCCTCCAATCCCGGCAGCTCTCCGACGGCCGCTGCCTTCCCGCCGCCGCTTTTCTCTTCGTCTTGCGCTTCTTCTTCCTGTGCTTCCTCTCCTGCGCCGCTGGCAAACGTCACCAGCAGGTCGCCCACCTCGACGACGTCGCCCGCGCGGACATGGATTTTTTCGATCTTGCCGGAGTAGGTCGACGGTAATTCGGTGGTGGCTTTGTCGGTTTCGACCACCAACAGATCGTCCCCTTCTTGGACTTCATCCCCCTCCGACACCAGGACGTCGGCGATTTCACCTTCGTGGATGCCTTCACCGGGATCCTGGAATTTCAACTCGCGTGGCATCATTGCGTTCGTCTGTTACTGTTCGCGAAGGGTGTTGCGTGCCGCTTGGACAATCCGCTGAGCGTCGGGCAAATAAGCCTGTTCGCGGGCGAAGTAGGGAACTTGCACATCGAAGCCGGTGACCCGGGCAATCGGTGCTTCCAACCACCAAAAGGATCGTTCCAGAATTCGGAAAGCGATTTCGCCGGCCGGACCGAAGCTTCGCTGCGCTTCGTGGACGATGACGACGCGGCCCGTCTTGCGGACCGATGCGGTGAATGCCTTGTCGTCCAGCGGCGAAATCGTCAGCAGATCAATGACTTCACTTTCGACGCCATCTTCTTCCGAGAGTGTTTCGGCCGCCTGCAGGGTCCGGGGCAGCATCGCGCCGTAGGCGATCAGCGTCAAATCGTCGCCTTCTCGAACGACGCGAGATTTGCCGATCGGAAAGGTCTCCTCTTCGTCCGGAACCTCTTCGCGTCGCGCGCGGTAGGATGCTTTCGGTTCAAAGAAGACGACCGGATCAGGGTCTCGTATCGCACTGACCATCAAGCCGCGGGCAACCCGGGGTCCCGAGGGGATCACCATTTTCAGGCCGGGGATGGAACCATACCAGGCTTCCCGGCTTTCCGAATGATGCTCGAGCGCTTTGACACCGGCGCCATAGGGCATCCGCACGACCAGCGGCACGTGGTAACGACCGCGTGAACGCCACCGCATCCGCGCCGCGTGGGATTCGAGTTGATGCATGGCAAAGTAGCTGAACCCCGAAAACTGAATCTCACAAACCGGTTTTAGGCCGGCGATTGCCATCCCGACCGACGTGGAGACGATGCCAGATTCGGCAAGCGGGGTGTCCAGCACGCGCTGCATCCCGAATTCTTCCTGCAGTCCTTCGGTGACGCGAAACACCCCCCCACTGACACCGACGTCTTCGCCCAACACGAGAACCGAGTCATCGTTCTGCATTTCCTGCTTCAACGCGAGATTCAACGCCTCAATCATCGTTCGTTCAGCCATTTTCGTCTCCCTTTTTGGAGTCGTTCGTTTCGTCCTTCTGATCAGACGAAGCGGCTGATGCGTCAGACGAAGCGTCGGATTGGCCCGCGTCCCGTTGAGACAGGAACTGTTCCGCCTGCTCGTTCAAATAGGAAGGCGATTCGTTCCAAAGGCACTCGAACATCGGCTCCAGTTCATCCATCGACTTCATCTTCTGCTCCGCCTTTTGCCAGGCGTCTTCGATCTGCTTTTTGATCTGCTCCTCAAGCTTTTCGACGTCGTCTTCGGAAATCACGGCACGCTCAATCAGGAAGCGTTGCAGCCGGTAGATCGGCTCCTTTTCTTGCCACTGTCGGACCTCTTGATCATCGCGGTAAACCGACGGATCGTCCGCGGTGGTATGTACCGACAAGCGGTACGTCAACGTCTCGATCAAAGTCGGGCCTTCGCCTTGACGAGCCCGCTGGGCTGCTTCCGCGAAAGCAACGTGGACGGCGAAGAAATCGTTGCCATCGACGCGCAGTCCGGGAACCCCGTAGGCAACCGCTTTATGCGCCAACGTCTGGCTGGCCGTCTGCAGTTCGAGGGGGGTGGAGATCGCGTACTGGTTGTTCTGGCAGGCGAAGATGACAGGTAGTTGCTGGACCGCCGCAAAGTTGATCGCTTCGTGAAAATCGCCTTCCGAAGTCGCCCCATCGCCAAAGAAAACCATCGCGATCTCGTCCGATTCGCGCAGCTTCGCTGCGTAAGCCAGTCCCGCAGCGTGCGGGATTTGCGAAGCGACGGGCACCGCGATCGGCAGGTCGCGCTGGCCTTCAGGCGGCATCGCGCCCTCGTTCCAGCCGGCATCGTACAAGATCAATCCCCAGAGCGGCGTCCCGCGCCAGATCGAGGCAGCCGAATCGCGATAGGAAGGCACCATCCAGTCCTGCTCCTGCAACACCGAGGCGGCCCCGATCTGCGCCGCTTCCTGCCCGATCGCCGGTGCGAAGGTACCGATGCGACCTTGCTTTTGAAGAGTCAACAGGCGCTCATCAAACCGGCGGCTCAACAGCATGGTGCGATGCACTTGTCGCTGCAAATCCGCATCCAGGTCCGGCATCAGCTCTTCGTCTACCGACCCGTCCTCCTCCAGGATGCTCAGCTTTTCAAGCTGAACGGGAACTTCTAGCGCGCTTCGAGGCATAGCGTTTTGAACCCTCTTCAGGTCTTGCTTTTGGATTCTGCTGATCTCGCTTGTTCTTAACCGCGGGCCACTGCCACGCGGTTTTCTCTCGTCGGGGCGGTCACCGCGTCCTCCTTGGCGACGATCGCCCCAGTGACAGGCGGCCGGAGCTGGTGACTGCAAATGCGACGCCGATCCGGCGCGTCGTAGCGGCGAGGTCCGAAAAAATACGTTCCCCGCGCTGGAATGGCGGCATTTCACATTCCGGCCAGGAAACCCCGCTCGAATGCGCACAAGACCGAGCGTGGTGCCCGTTCGCACAACTGGCACATGAGTTGCGTTCAGTGCGAGCTTGCTGTTCTTTCGCGGGTTTTTGGAGGCAAGACGGTCGACACCCGGTCGCCAACATCGGCGGTTTGTCGACCAGTTGCGGCAGGAACCCGGTTGTCATCTTCCACGCGAACCATTCCTGGCTTATGAATTCTCAACGTCCTGGCGTCATCGTGACCGGAAGCAGTGGTTTACTCGGCCAGCCGGCCTGTCGGTCGCTGGCTGAAGCAGGGTACGAAGTCTTCGCCCTCGACCAGGTTAGCCTCCCCGAATCGCTGAAAGGTAACCCTCACGTCCGCGATCTCGAGTGCGATCTGACGGACGATCAAAACCTCCGCCGGGCGCTCGCTGAGGTCCGAAGCGGATGCGAGGGAAAGCTCGCCAGCATCATCCATTTGGCGGCGTACTACGACTTTTCGGGAGAGGACAGCGAGCTGTACCAGAAGGTGACGATCGAGGGAACCGACCGGTTGCTCAACGCACTGTCCGATTTCGACCTGGAACAGTTTGTCTTCAGCAGCACGATGTTGGTTCACAAGCCGTGCGAAGTCGGGCAGCACATTTCGGAAGAGGATCCGTTGGAGGGGAAATGGCCCTATCCGCAAAGCAAAATCGAAACCGAACGGCTCATTCGCGATGACCATCCCGACGTTCGCTCGGTCCTGTTACGGGTTTCCGGAGTCTACACCGAAGACGGCGTGCAGCCGACGTTGGTCCAGCAGATCAAGCGGATCTATGAAAAAGATTTCCAAAGCCATTTCTTCCCGGGCGATCCACGAACCGGTCAGTCGTTCGTGCATGTGGAAGATGTGGTCGATGCGATCGTGCGGACGGTCGAAAGGCGTCACGACATCGGTGCAAAGACACCCATCTTGATCGGTGAACCCGAGCCGCCTTCCTACGAACAACTGCAAGATGAAATCGGCTGCCTGATTCACCGGGAAGCGTGGTCGACGATCTATGTGCCCAAACCGGTTGCCAAGGCGGGGGCAGCAGTTACCGACGCCGTTTCCGGAGGCGAGGCCTTTATCAAACCGTTCATGGTCTCGATGGCAGACGACCACTACGCGCTGGATGTCTCGCGAGCAGAGAAGCTGCTTGGCTGGAGGCCCAAACACCAGTTGCTCGACACGCTGCCCACGATCATCAAACGACTTCAGGATGATCCCAAAGCGTGGTACCAAAAGAATGGGATGGAGTAATCGCAGATGTCCGACGACTACACGATTCCGGTGGAAGACGTTGACCGGCCGGTATTTCCGTACACGTACAATCCGTCGGCCTGGCGCCAGCGAATCCCCATTTGCCTGTTGGCGTTCGTGGCAGCTGCCATTTCGACTCATCTTTCCATGTATCAGTGGGGCCTGATCACATCGGTTTGGGACCCTGTCTTTGGAGACGGCAGCGATCGTGTCCTGAAGAGTGGTGCGGCCGAGAAGATGTACGCCTGGCTTGGAATCCACGATGCCGGCCTCGGTGTGCTTGCTTATCTCGGGGACGCCATCCTCGGCTTTGCAGGTTCGCCGCGGCGCTGGCAATACCGACCTTGGCTGGTGATCTTGTTTGGCATCGACGTCATACCACTGGGAATTGTCAGTGCGGTCTTGGTCGTGATCCAGGGAGCGATCATCGGCGAGTGGTGTTTCTTGTGTCTGGTCACCGCTGTGATGTCGTTGATCCTGGTCTACTGGGCGTGGGATGAGGTGCGCGTGTCGTTGACATATCTGAAATTTGTATGGACCGAGAACCACGACAAAAAACTGATGTGGGATGCATTCTGGGGAAACCGAAACGAACGTCTGGATCAAACAGGCGAAACCATGCTGTCGCGTGAGGTGGAATGATGTGGGGACGCACCGTTGAAATCATGACAGCGGTTTGGCTGGCACTCAGCCCATTCATCTTTCGCGTCCAGGATGATGCGACAATTGTTGCCGCCGACAACCTGATCGCATTGGGGATCGCCTGCCTGGCGGGCCTGTCGTATTGGAAACCTACGCGTCATGCGCATCTGCTGACGCTGGTCGGGGCAGTCGGTCTGGTCGTTTGGGGACGAATGACCGGAACCCCTCCACCACCAATCCATCAGAACCACATCTGTGTCGGGCTGTTCTTGCTGATGATTGCGATCATCCCGAATTATGCCTCGCTTCCTACCAAGGCTTGGCAACGAAAAGCGGATTCTTGCGAGGAGGTTACCGGGACCTCTCTTTGAAGGGGCCCCGATCAATTGGCGACGCGGTGTGACCTGCCGACGCGGTGAACCGGACCGTCGGGCTGCTAATCCCGCTGTCAGCCTGTCAACGCGAGTATCGGCCAGCCTGTAAAATCCGCGAAAATCCCGTACCGTTTTCCGTAAAGGGTTGCGGCCGCTGGGGGGAAGACCGATCCGGACTCGGAATCGCTAAACCCCTCTAGATTCAGCGGTTACGGAATTTCAAGGCAGAGAACCTTTCCCCACAGCGTGGGGTTCGGGAAGGCATTTGCTCTACCATGCAGGGGCGCTGTTCGGCGCCCCGGTGCCACACTCCTGAATTTTTCCATCCCGCTGCATGATTCGCCCAGGGAGCCCTTTCTTGGTCCAGGAAGACGCCGAACGCCGGGAACCAGCCGCGCCACCGCTGCGGGTGCTCTTCCTGGCCGGTTCGATGGAGGGAGGAGGGAGCGAACGCCAGACGCTGTTGCTGCTCCAAGAGCTCGACCGGTCCCGCTTCCAACCCGTGCTATTCCTGCGGCATCGCCGGGGCCCGCTGCTGGCGGAGGTCCCGCCCGATGTCCCGGTCTGGGCGGCCGATGACCGCGCCGCTTCCTCACCGACGCGGTCGTGGTTCCGGTGGCCGGGGCGCGAATTGCAGCGACAGATCGGCTGTTTGGTCGCCTGCCTGCGGGGGGAAGCGATCGATGTCGTCTATGCCCG
>CAYNVI010000042.1:0-16400 GCA_964400585.1 uncultured Pirellulaceae bacterium
AAGCGTGCAGTGGACGACCCGTCTGCCTGGCGGCGGGGGGGCGGTACGGGAGTTGGTGGAACGGTTGTTGCGCGGCAAGGATCGCTGGGAAGAATCGGTTTCGGCAACCTTGCAGCGTTAAAGGACCTTTTTCTTCAGCCCTTCCTTCCTCCTCCACCCACCTGATCGCGGCCGTCATGTTTGTCCATTTCACTCGCTACGCGACGGCGTTGGTTGTCCTCTGCGGCTTGGCGGGTGTGTACGAACTGACCTTGGTTCCGGTGCTGGAACCGCCACCGATGGAGGCGGTCGTGATCCAGCCCGCCGCCTTGATGACACGGTCGCCGTTGATCGATCAGCTGTTTCCGGAAGGGTCTTGGCAGCGGCAGGCGCCGCGTCGCCTGAAGACCGACGCTGGCTACCTGTTGTTCAGCCACCGAGAACAGGTCGCCACCGATCGTTGGCGGGTTTGGCCGGTGACGGTGATCGTCGGGGACACCGAACGTCCGCCCGTGGTGATGGATGCGCCCGACGGTGCGGAGATTGCCTTTTCCGAGCCCTTGGATGTGCTCAGCCGTGGGGCCCCGCCGATCGAAAGCGGCCAACTGCGGGGGAAGGTTTCGATTCGCACGATGGGGCGGGGTACAGATGATCCCGTTCCGGTCGCCGATCAGTTGGAGATCATGGCGACCGATGTGGGGATCGACCGCCGCCGGATTTGGACCCATGAAGCGATTCGCTTGCGGTGGGGAAAAATGGTGTTGGCGGGTCGCAACCTGACCCTGAATCTGGCGGGAGGCGGGGGCATTCCGACCGACGGGGAGGCCTCGCCCTTGTCGATCCTCGATAGCATGCAACTGGTTTACCTTGACGAGTTGACAATTCCCTTGGCCGCAACGGGGCTGTTTGGCAAGGAAGAGGACGCGGCAGGTGCCGGGCCCGAGGCGACGGACCAAGCCAAACTGACGGTGCAGTGCGAGGGGACCGTCTCTTTCGATTTTGCCACCGATACGCTCGATTTGCGCAATCGAGTGCGGCTGGAACACCACGCCCCGGGGCAACCCCCCGACACGATTGCCTGTCGTCGTTTGCGCGTGAAATTCAATAACCCGCTGGCCAGCCATCTGCCGCGGGAGACGGCCGGAGATTGGCTGCGGACGATCGAAGCGAGCGGAGAACCGGTCGTGGCCAAACTGCCGACGGTGCAGTCGGAAGCCGCGGCTGAACAGGTGACCTACGATGCCGCGGCAAGACGGTTCCGGATGCACGGACCCGGGGGCGTCCGGATCAGTTACCGCGGGATGCATTTGAAGACGACCGAATTTGATTACCAGATGAGCGAAGCGGGTCCCGAAGCGATCGGGACGTTGGAAGCGGCGGGGTCAGGAATCCTGTCGCTGCCGGCGGAAGGACAGGCCGGGCTGCGACGGCTGCGTTGGAGCAAAGGGGTGCAGCTGCGCCCCGGAGAGGGAGCGGGGCGTCATGAGTTGCTCGTCAATGGCGACGTCCGGGCGGCGATGCTCGACGGAGGGGCGATCGAGGCCGACGGCCTGGTCTTTCGGTTTCGCCAAGAACCGTCCTCGGCTGCCTCAGGCGAGCTGCCCGCCCAGGAATCGGCGACCGGCTTCGCAGGGCTGGTTCCTGAAAATGCCCAGGCATCAGGCAACGTGACGCTCGATACTTCGACGCTGTTCACCAAGACCGAACAGCTGCAGTTGTTCTTTCACGTGCAGCCTCCGAAAAAGGATGCGGGTGAGGACGAGGTCGCGCTCAATCCCGCCGCCGGCGAACCGCTCCGGTTTTGGGTCCGCCCCCCCGCAGCGGAATCGGAAGCGGAGACGCCCTCCACCCAGCCGGTCGCCCGGCCGATCCCCAAACTGTTCGGCAACACCGTGAGCGCTCAACTGTCCCTGCGTGATCAACAACTGATCGGCGGGGATGTCAGTGTCGAGGGCGAGGTCCGGCTGGAGCACGAGATGGTCACCGAACAAGGGGTGTTGCCGGTGGTGGCGACTGGGGAGCAGTTGCGGATCATCCAGGAAGAAGGAAAGCAGCGGGTGCACATCCGAGGAGGCGAAGCGCCCGCAAAGTTCGATCTGGGCGACGGTTTCTTCGTGGGACCGCTGATCGAAGTCAATGTTCGCGAAAATTACGTTTGGATCAAAGACGGGGGAAGTTTTCGGATGCCTTCGGCGGTGCTCCCGACCGGAGACCCACAGGCGAAAGTGCGCTGGGCGACACCCCCGCAGTGCGACTGGTCGGGAGAAATGTTGTTCGACGGCCACGAGATCGAACTCAATGGCGGCGTGAGGCTTTCTGCGGAGATGCAAGTCGGGGCGGAGCAGACGCCTTGGAACGTGGCGGCTACCGGAGAACGCCTGCGTTTGCGACTCGACCAGGAGGTGCGGATTGCCGATCCCGATCGCGCTCGGGCCGCCGCCATCCAGGATCTTGCCCTGTTCGGCGACCAAGAGCATCCGGTCTATTTGACCGCCGACGAAACGGATGCTGACGGCAAGCTGCAGACCCGGCACGTGCTCAGCGCGCCCTTGTTGACCGTCTTGCCGGCGACGGGCGGCTTGGTCGGTGAAGGGCCAGGTTGGTACCGGCAGTGGAGTGTTTCCGACGGCACCGGGGCGATGGCGAAGTTTTCGCCTCGCGGGAGTCTGGTCGGCATGCATCTGACGTTCGAAAAGGAAATGGTGGGGCAACTGCAGAATCGCCGTCTCGATTTCGTGCAAGGCGTGCAGATTGCGCTCAGTCCGGTGGAACGCTGGGAAGAGTTGCTCGATGTCGAGCAGATGCAGACCTTGCGGCCGGGACAGGCGACGATCGCCTGCGATCGTCTGAGTTTCGTCCAATCGCCTCAGACGGCGGGAAGGGCCTCGGCCCCGGCGGCGGCGACCGCCGAAGCAGCGGCGTCGGACAAGCCCGCAGCCTGGGAAATGCTGACCGAAGGAGGCGTGCTCTTTCGAGCCCGCAACGATCGCGGTCTGTTCGAAGTGACCGCGGCCCGGGCCTCCTATGCCGCGATCAAAGACCTCTTCGTCGTGGAGGGCGATGGGCGTCGGCCGGCCCGTTACCAGCACACCTACCCCACCGGGCTGCCCGGTCCCAAGCTGGACCTGATCTATCTGGCGGTGCGGCCACGCACGATGGAGGTCGTCGACTCGGTCCTCCAAGGCGCGTCGATTGGCACGCTGCCCGCTGGGCGCCAGCCCCGCTGATCAAAGCCGAGGCTTGGGCGGTTTCACGGCCGCTTGCCAGGGAGCCACCCCGGTGGTGGCCAAGCGGCGACGGAAGACCTTGTCGCCGCTGGTGGCATACAGCCAATCCATGTCGGGACCGCCGATCACGACATTCGAGAGCGGGCCGGGTTGCGGTTTCCGGATGATCCCGTGGCACCGTCCGGGCTGATCGAAGACTTGCACGCCCAGCGAGGTGGCGACCATCAGCCAGTTGTCTCTCGCCATCGTCGCCCCGTCGGCACCGGTCCGGATCCGATCGGTTTCCGCGTGCACGTAATAGAACGGTTGGCCGGCATCGAGCGAGCCGTCCTCATGGATCCGATAGGACCATACGTAGCGGCCTTGCGCATCCACCACCAACAGGAAAGCTTTGTCGGTGGAGACGATCAAGCCGTTGGGGCCGGTGATGCCGCTGGCAGCCTGCACGGGGGGCCCGTCCCAGGGGACGTACCAGACCGCTTGCGCCGCCGGGTCGGTGCAGTACAGGCCCTGTTCCAGGACGACCAAGTCGTTGCAGCCGATCCCTTCGGCGATTGTCTTCCGTGTTCCGTCGGTCTCCAGGCGGACGATCCGACGCTGGCGATTCAGGCTGCAATAAAGGCGACCTTGGGCATCGAACATCAAACCGCTGACACCCAGCAGGTCGGTGGCAAAGCGTTCCGCGTCTCCCTTCGCGTCGACCCGCCAGATTTCGCCCGCCGGGACATCGGTGAAATAGACCGTGCCGTCAGGCGCGACCGCGGGACCTTCGGTAAAGCGATGCCCGCGACTGACTTCTTGCCAGTCTTCGTCGGGACGGAGAAAATTTCTTAATTCGTGACGATCGTTCCAGGCCGGTTCGATCGGGGCCGGGTAATCCCTCCACAGCCAACGCATCGCTTCGGGAAGGATCGCGGCGCCGTGCTTGCCGCTATGCCCGCCCTCGCCCCAGCGATAGGTGACGTCGTAACCAGCCCACTGCAGTGCCGACAGCATCCCCTGGTTGGCAACCCACCAACTGCCGCCGTAGATGTTCAGGTCATTACGACCGTCTTGGAGGAAGACACGAAGCGGTTTCGGCTCCGTCTTGCGGATCATGTCGGGGAAGTCATTGCCTCCGCGAAGATCGACGAAGGTTCCGATCGTGCTGTAGACGCGGCGAAATTGGTCGGGCCGTTGCCAAGCAGCCCCGAAGGCCGCGATCGCGCCGCTGCTGCTGCCGCAAATCGCTCGATCGTTGGGATCGTCGCTGAGGTTGTAATCCTGGCCGACTAGCGGCAGCATTTCTTCGATCAGGAAGCGGGCGTAACGGTCGCTGACGGCGTCGTATTCAAAGCTGCGGTTGTATCGATTTTGGGCATTGTCCTTCGCCGGGGGCACGACCCCCGGATTGATGAAGATCCCGATGCTCACCGGCATCTCACCGCGGTGGATCAAATTGTCGAACACGATGGGGACCCGCCACTGGCCCTTTTCAGTGGTCCGGCTGACGCCGTCCTGAAAGACGGTCACGCAGGCAGGTTGGGCCGGGTCGTATTGGGCCGGCACGTAGACGGCGTAGTCCCGCTCGGTTCCTGGAAAGATCTCGCTGTCGGTGAAGCGATGCTGGGTCACGGTCCCCCGCGGAACATCTGGCTGGCGCTGCGAATCGGGACCCAGCACGTAATCGTCTTGGCCCACCGCGGCCGCAGGCAGCAGCAAGCAGCCGATCAGCACCACCCCCAGGCCGATCGAACGTCGCATCCAAGGCGCGGCGCGGCTTCGCCGTGTGCCGGCCCGACGGGAGCTCTGACGACTCAGGGAGGAAGCCGCGTCGCTCGACAAGCGAGGTAGCGGAGGCGAGGGCAGCGCAGATCGGAAGCGGGGCATGGGGACGACTCGAAGGAAGAAAAAAGGGGGGCCAGCACAAGCGGACGCGGCACAGCCGTCCGCTAGCCAGGCGGCCAATCGCGGGGCCACGTGGTTTTCCATTGCGCCCGCCCCGCCCACTGCGGCGGAGGGGCACCAGCGAACAGACGATGCGTTCGGCGGAAGCATCGCCAGACCGGGAGAGAGGACCGGGGCGGGCCGCCGCCCCAGTCCGATGCCCCAGTCCGATGCGCCAGTCCGATGCGCCAGTCCGATGCGCCAGTCCGATGCGCCAGGCATCGCCGTCGTCCGGTCCTCGGCCTGGGGTGACCGCTTACGAAACGGACGAGGCGGTCGCGCCCGGCACTTCCCAGCCGCGGCGATACGATTTGGTCAGCATCGCATCGGCGGCCGCGTCGTCGACGAAGCGGGCAGCGGCGCCGTTCCAACGCAGCGGGCGACCCGCACGATGGGCGACCGTGCCCAGCAAGACCGTTTCGGTCAGCGGTCCGGAATAGTCGAACTTGCAGAGCGTTTCTCCACCGGTGCGGATCGCTTGCAACCACTCGTTGTGGTGACCGATCGAGGCGGCGATCGTCTGCTCGGGCGGCTGGTACTCGGCAAACTTTTCTTTGGGAAGCAAGGTGTAGTTGCCGTAGGTGGCGATCATCATCCCTTTGTCGCCGACGAACAGCACGCCACTGCCGGGAACCTTGACGCCTTCGAGCTCCTGGGGGGAGCGATCGCCGTCGTACCAGCTCAGCTCGAGCTGATCGTGCTGGTCGGTCGCCTCAAAGGTGTAATCGACGCGCAAGCCGGTCGGGCAGTATTCCTCGCTGGCGGGCGGGCCATCGGCGACGATCCGCGAGGGGTACTTGAGCCCCAAGGCCCAGAAGGGCAGGTCGATATAGTGGCAGCCCATATCGCCCAGCGTGCCGGCGCCAAAGTCACGATAGCGGCGCCAGGCGGCCGGATGCAGGCCCGGCGTGTAGCCGCGTGCTTCGGCCGGGCCGAGCCACAGGTCCCAGTCGAGATGTTCGGGGGCCGGCTTGCCGCTCGGCTGCGGCATGCTCGTCGCGCCCCAACCCTTGCCGACCCACACGTGGACCCGCTGGACGCTGCCGACCGCGCCGCCACGAATCGCTTCGACCACGCGACGGTAGTTATCGCCCGCATGAATCTGCGTCCCCATCTGGGTGACGACGCCTTGGGCGCGGGCCGCCTCGGTGATCGCTCGCGCTTCCGCCACGGTGTGGGTTAGCGGCTTTTCGCAGTAAACATTGAAGCCTTTCTGGATCGCCCGGATGGTGGCCGGTGCGTGATGATGGTCGGGCGTGCTGACGACCACGCCGTCGAGATCCTTTTCCTGTTCCAGCATCTCCCGGTAGTCGGTGTAGACGCGGGCGTTGGGGTACTTCCCCGTGACGCCCTTCAGATGGTTCGCATCGACGTCGCAGAGCGCTTCGATCGACTGGCTCGAGACGGCCGAAAGGTTCGCCGACGCCCGGTTCGCCACCCCCACGATGCCCAGTCGCAAGGGACGGGCAGGATCCTCGGCCGACACGCCAGGTGCCAGCCAAGCGCTCGCTGCCAAGGCACCGCTGGTCGCCAGGAAATCACGACGTCCGAGCTGCGGCGTTCGCTTCGCTTCCGCGGCGGTCGGCCGGCGGCCTGGGGATTGACGATCGAAATGGGAAACTTGGGGTCGGGACATGGGATCGAATCCTCGCAATAATGGGTGGGAACGACCGTTCGGTCGTCAGGCGTCGGCGGGAGAGAGCATTCCAAGCCGCTGATGACTCGGAACCCCTCGACTGCGACTCACCAGAATAGCAGGAAATACTCCCCATGCGTTTCGCCTTCCCCGTTTTGGCCCTTTCTGTTGCCCTTGCTTGGCTGCCTCTTCAAGCGGAGGATTGGCCGCAATGGAGAGGACCGGAACGAACCAATCGGTCAACCGAGACGGGGCTGTACGACAACTGGGATGCGGAGGGACCTCCGTTAGAGTGGTCCGCCGAAGGTTTGGGAGAAGGCTACGCAAGCGTCAGCGTCGCCGACGGACGGATCTTCACGACCGGGAATTTTCCCGCCCACCAAGCGGTCTTGGCCATCGATGAAGCGACAGGCAAGGTGCTGTGGAAACAACCGGTCACCGAGGTGAAACCAAAGCATGGCTATGAAGGAAGTCGCAGCACGCCGACCGTCGACGGCCAGCGGCTGTACCTGGTGACCAGCAACGGCAAGATCGTCTGCCTCGATGTCGCCGATGGACATCGCCTCTGGAGTCGCGATTTCGCCGACTGGGACGGCAAAATGATGAGCGGTTGGGGGTTCAGCGAATCCCCGCTGGTCGATGGGGATCGGGTGATCTGCACGCCGGGGGGGCCGCAGGCGATGGTCGTTGCGCTCGACAAACTGACGGGAGAGGAAGTCTGGGCCGCCGACCTTTCCAACACCCGGGAAGGGCCAGGCGTCAACGGCAAACCGCTGAAGGATGGGGCGGGCTATAGCTCGATCGTGATTTCCCACGGCGGAGGAGTCCGGCAATACGTCCAACTGGTCGGCAAGGGGCTGATCGGCGTGCGGGCTGCCGATGGTAAGGTCCTTTGGCAATACGACCGGGTTGCCAATGGGACCGCCAACATTCCCACCGCGATCGTCGCGGGCGACAATGTCTTTACCAGTACCGGCTACAACACAGGGGCGGCGCTGCTGAAGCTGGTTCCCGCCGGTGACGGCGAGGTCGACGCGGAAGAAGTTTATTGGTTGGAGGGCCGCGAGTTCCAGGTGAAGCATGGGGGGATGGTCTTGGTCGACGGATACGTTTACGCCGGGCATGGCAACGGCAATGGGTTGCCGATCTGTCTGGAGATGGCGAGCGGCGAAATCGCCTGGGGGCCGGTGCGCGCCCCGGGACGGGGCGAGGCCGCGGTTGTCTACGGCGATGGCCACGTGATCATGCGACGCGAAGATGGGACGGTGCTGTTGGTCAAGGCGACCCCGCAAGCGTTTACCCTGGTCCACGAATTTGTGCCCGAATTCCAGCAAGGGAAAAGCTGGGCCCATCCGGTGATCGCCAATCGGCGGCTCTACCTCCGCGAGCAAGGACGGTTGCTCGCCTACAAGCTCTAACCGGCCGCCGCCCGGGTTCGGCCGCTTTTACTTGGTCGCGGAACGGCGCGCGCCGTCCGGTCTCGCAAAGAACATCCTGACGAAACACCGGGCGGCTTGCGCCGCTCCGCTAACAAATCTGTCATGGCTGGTGCCAATGTAAGTGGCATGGGGCACTGGGGGCGGGCTGTGGACCGCCAGCGGCCCTGGAGGGAGGGAACTCGGCTACAATGGTGGTCCGTGCTTCGCCAGGTTCGCGCAGGTTGGCGCAGGGCTTCACGGTTGGCCGGCGCCCCGGAAAACCATTTCGTGACCCCGCGCGGACGATCAGCGGACCCAGTCCCCCATTGTCCCCCCTTTCTTCTCTCTGGAGTTACCGACCCATGGCTCAGTCACGACGAGATTTCCTGAAACGTTCGGCCGCCACCGGCGCCGTCGCTTCCACGCCGATCGCGCTGTCCGATGGAGTCGCCTTCGCCCAGGAGGGCGGCAAGCAGAAGACGATCGCAGCCATCGGAGTGGGAGGGAGCCGCGGGCGGTACAACCGGGGTGGTTCGATCGCCCGCAACGCCGCCAAGTTCGGCAACATGATCGCCGTTTGCGACGTCGACCAGTTGCACTGCGATGAATTCAATAAAGCGTTTGGTGGAGAGCTCAATACCTACACCGACTACCGCAAGCTGCTGGAAAACGAACAGCCCGACATCGTGACGATTGGGACGCCGGATCATTGGCATGTGCCGATCGCGATCGCTGCGTTGCGAGCAGGATGTGACGTTTACTGCGAAAAGCCGCTGACGCTGACGATCGAAGAGGGGCAGCAGATCTGCGCCGTCGTCGAAGAGACCGGCCGCGTCTTCCAGGTGGGGACCCAGCAGCGCAGCGAAAACGGCGGCAAATTTTTGAAAGCGATCGCCCTGGTGCAAAGTGGCCGTCTGGGCAAGAACGTCAACGCCTACGTCGCGATCGGCGGGGCGCCCGGCGCTGGCCCGTTCAAAGCGACCGAGCCGCCGGAAGGGCTCGATTGGAACATGTGGCTGGGGCCGGCCCAAAAAGAAGGCTACTCGGAGCAACGGCGTCGCATGTTCCGCTGGTGGTTTGAGTACTCGGGCGGCAAGATGACCGACTGGGGAGCCCATCATGTCGACATCGCCCAGTGGGCTTTGGGCCAGGATCAGACGGGACCGGTCAAGGTTTCCGGGAAGGGGAAGTTGCCCGAGATCGTCCCTACCGATTTCAACTGGCAGTCGTTCTTCGACGGCAAAGCCGAGCTGCCGGATGGGTACAACACGGCGACCGAATTCGATCTGACGCTGACCTACGCCAACGGGGCGACGATGAATGTGACCGACCGTTACCAGCGGCCGGAAGAGGAGATCAATTTCCCCAACGGAATCCTATTCGAAGGGGAGCTCGGTCGGATCTTCGTCAATCGCGGGAAACTGCAGGGGGCTCCTCTCGATGCGCTCACCGAAGCCGATGAAGAGGAATTGCAAGCACGGATGGTGGCGCTGTACGGCGGCCAACCGGGCAACCATATGCAGAACTTCTTCCACAGCGTCGAGGATCGTTCGCAACCGGTTTCGGACGTGTTTTCGCATCATCGCACGATGACGTCTTGCCACCTGTTGAACCTGTGCTTGATGTTGGGACGGGACCTGCAGTGGGATCCCAAGAACGAACGCTTCCTCGACGACGATCAGGCCAACGCGCTGCGGAGCCGGAAACGTCGCGACGGCTTCGCTTAGGAAGGGTTCATGGCCCCAGTATCGCGGATCGATACCACGATCGAGGTGGTGACGCCGGAGAATATCGCGTTCGAATACCAGCTGGCCGGTCCCTTCCGGCGGCTGCCGGCCTACCTGATCGACGTGGTCGTTCGTTGGGGCGGTCTGGGGCTGGTGTTCTTCCTGCTGATGATCGTCTCGGCGCTGACAGGCCTGCAGATCTTGTTCGCATTCACCGTGGCGGCGTTCATGGTCCTGACGTTCATCGTCAATTGGTTCTATGGCGCCTTGCTGGAGACTTTCTACAACGGTCGGACGGTCGGCAAGCGGCTGTGCGGTCTGCGGGTCATCAGCACCGATGGCAGGCCGCTGTCGGCGACGCAGGCGATCTTGCGGAATCTGCTCCGCGTCGCCGACATGGCGCCTTACGCCGCTTTGTCACAGCTCAATCCAGAGATTCCCGAAGTCATGTTCATTCCGACCGGCATCCTCGGTCTGGCTTCGGTGATGTTGACGCGACGGATGCAGCGGCTGGGCGACTTGGCGGCGGGAACGATGGTGGTGATCGACGAAAAGAGTTGGCGGGTGCCGGTTGCCAAGGTCGAGGATCGCCGCGTGATGGCGTTAGCCCAATTCGTGCCGGCCGATTTCCGGATCTCGCAAACATTGGCGAGGACGTTGGCTTCCTATGCCGAGCGACGGGGGCAGTTGGCTCCGGCCCGGCGCCGCGAGGTAGCACGCCATTTGGCAGGCCCTTTGATCGACCGGTTTGCCTTCCGCCGTGATATCGATCCCGACCTGTTACTCTATGCGCTTTACTATCGGGCGTATCTCTGGGATGAGCGGGCCGAGCCGGAACCGCTCGGCGAATTGGCCGGCTTCAGCCCCTTGGCACGCGACGCGGAACAGCTTCCCCCTACCCCCATTCCGGTTCCCGCTGAACGGCTCGCACAAACGAGCGGGTGACCGAGGAGGCGACGTGCTGATGAAGACGGCGGCGATGTTGGAACAACGTCAGGCTCAGTGGAAAGAGCTCGAGCAGCTTTGCGATTCCCTTGGCTCGGTCTCGCGAGATCCGCAGACGGGTGCCCAAGCGGTGGCCCGGTTTGCCGCCCTCTACCGCTCGGCCTGCGCCGACCTGGCGCTCGCCGATGCGTACCAGCTTCCTCCTGGGACGGTGGCTTATCTTCACCGTTTGGTGGGTCGCGCTCACAATCGCCTGTATCGCAGCAAGCCGTTTGCGCCGCGTACCTGGGTGGACCTCTTTTTCCGCGACGCACCGCAACGAATTTTTGCGGACCCCTGCGTTCGCTTTGCCGCGATCATTTTCTTTGGTTTGTTTTCGTTATCGTTGTACCTGGCGCATCAAGCCGAGGCGTTTCCCGATTATGCCCAGGGGATCCTGGGGGACACGATGATCGAATCGATGGAGACGATGTACGAAGAACCACCCCGGGGCGATGTGGGCCAATACACGATGGGGACCTCGTTTTACATTTCCCACAATACGGGGATCGGTCTTCGCTGCTTTGCCTTCGGGATCTTGTTGGTGCCCTGCGTGTTCACGCTGGCAAGCAATGCGGTGATCCTGGGGGCGGTGTTTGGCTACATGTCGCGCCCCGATGTGGCCTCGGGCGATCATTTTCTGGAATTCGTGACGGCGCACGGGCCGTTTGAATTGACCGCGATCGCTTTGTCGGCCGCCGCCGGTTTGCGGTTAGGGCTGGGCCTGTTCGCCACCGGCGGACTGTCCCGCTACGATTCGCTGCGGAAAAATGCGTTGCGTGCCGTCCCCCTGATCGTGGCCGCCTCGCTGCTGTTCGTCTTGGCGGCGTTTACCGAAGGGTTCATCTCGCCGAGTCGCCTTCCTTATGCGATTAAAGCAGGCTGGGCGATTGGCTCTTCCGGCTTGATCACCTTCTATTTCGTGGTGCTCGGTTTCCCTCGCAGCGGTGAAATAAACGATGCAGCTTGACCGGACTCACGTGGCCATCCGCCCGCGGAAGTTGTCGGAGATCGGCGATCTGGCGTTGATTTTGTTAAGGCGTTATCCGCAGGCGTGGATGATCGGGTTGCTCCTGGGAGCCGCCCCCTGGGTCGTTTTGAATCTGTTGCTGCTTGGCTGGATGCCGGTCTCGGATGCGATCGATGGGCTGGTCGACGAAGTGACCGTCATCCAGCGGGTGCGTTACACTTGGCTGATGGCGGCGCTGGTGTTCTTGCAGGCGCCGCTCGCCGGGGTTTTGACGACCTACTTCCTCGGGCAGGCGGTGTTCGAGCATCGGCCCCCCTGGCGCGAGGTGGTGCGTGCGACCGGCCAGGTTGCCTGGCGATGCCTCTGGGTGTTAGGTGTCCTGCGGGGACCTTTGCTTGCCATGCTGCTGGTGCTGCCGAGCTGGGGAGAAGGGTTTTCCTGGGCACGTGAGGGCATCCTGCTCGGCGTCCTCGTCTGCGGGGCTTGGGGCATTCGCGCCTTTCTTCCGTTTCTTCCCGAGATCCTCTTGTTGGAGCGTTGCCCTTTGCGAGCCAAGCAAGGGACGCCGGTGACCGCGGCTCGCCGCAGTCGGCTGCTGCACGGACCTTTGGCAGCCGAGCTGTTTGTCCGCTGCCTGCTGAGCAGCATGATCTATCTCTTCTTAACCGCTGCCGTGTTCTACAGTTTGCTGTTTGTCCGGGCGATCGCCACGGGCCAGTGGAGCTGGGCGTTGCGGATCGGCGAATGGGACATTCCGGACGTGCAGCTGGTGGTGATGCCGTTGGCGATGTGGACGGTTGTCGCCCTGAGCATCTTCGTGCGTTTCCTTGGTTACCTCGACGCCCGCATCCGCTTGGAAGGATGGGAAGTCGAACTGGCGATCCGCGCCGAAGCCTCGCGTCAAAGGGGCGAGTGGGCGGAGCCGGATACGGGGCCAACGGTCGAGCAGCGAACCCCCGCTGCGGTTTCTCCTGCGACCGCGGCGACAACGGAGACCCGCGGGCGGGCGACCTCGCCGGAGGTACTGCGATGAATCACTCCGATCAAGTTGTCCAACGAGCCCAGGTTCGTTGTTCCTGGCGGTGTTCCGGGGCGCGTCTCCTGCCGAGCTTGCTGGGAGGTTGGCTGATCGTCTCGGCAATGCTGGGCGGATTCGCGGCCACCGTCGTCGCCCAAGACCTGTCGGATCCTGCCAGGCTCGAACAGCTGGCGGGGGAAGCGGTCGGAGAAACGAACTGGTACGATCCCGACCGCGATGAACTGAAGCCCGTGACCATCGAGACACGGTCGGATGACACGATTCATCGCGACAGTCGCTGGGTGCCACGCCCTGGGAAGGCGCAGGAGTCTGCCGGTTTTTGGGAAGGCTGGTTCGCCTCGCTGCGCGGTTTCTTTGCGAACCTCGGGGGAGCGTTCTCCTCGGCCAATCTGTTTGCTTGGCTGGTTTTGATCTTATTGGTGGGAGGGCTGGTGGCGGCCTTGGTGTACGCCTATTCCAAAATCGATCAACAGCCTGATGCCATGGCGGCGAATCGACGCAATCCGGTCGGTCCTCGGGATACGGCCAGCTTGGCCGAACGGATGGAGCAGCTGCCCGATGCCTTGCAGGACCAGCCGCGCGACTTGCGAGGGGCGGCGGCCTTGGCGATGGAAAACGGGCAGCTGGACCGGGCCATTATTTTTCTGTTCGGCCATCAGTTGCTGCTGTTGGACCAGCATCAGCTGCTGCGTCTGTCCCGCGGGAAGACCAATCGGCAGTACCTTCGCGAAACCGCCGCGGAACCCGTTGCCCGTGAAGTCTTGGGCGGGACGGTTGACTCGTTTGAAGCCTCGTATTTCGGCCGCCATCCCGTTTCCCGGGAACGCTGGGATTCGCTTTGGTCGGAAAATGAGCGGTTGGAATCGTTGCTCTCCGCTCAGCACGAGGCCGTCGCATGAACGGAAGGATCTTGCGGGCTGGCGTGGTCGGGCTTGTCTGCCTTTGCGGGCTCGGAGGGATGGCGGGATGCCGAAGCGAGGCGTTGGAAACACGCTATGGGGCTTCCACCGGCAGCGCTGGACGCGACAGCATCAATGGTTTTGCGGGGCTGCGGCAATTGTACGAACATGCCGGTTGGCGGACGCGCACCTTGAATCGTTTCAATTCGCGGGCGGGGCGTCTGGAGGCGATCGTGTGGGTACCGGCCACTCCCACCGCCATTTCCCCCGAGGCGACCGAGTGGCTAGAAGATTGGTTGCGCCAGGGCGATAAAACGTTGGTCTTTGTCACCTACGATGGGGTTAGCGATGCGGCCTATTGGCGGCGGGCCGCACCCGCTGCCGCTCCCCCGCAACGTCTGGAGTATCGACGGCGGTGGGCCGCAGCCGCCTTCGCCGAATTCCAGCAGGAACTGCGGATGCCAACGCCCGCGAGTAACGGGTGGTGGCGATGGCGCCGGCTCCCTCAGACCTCTCCAGTCGCTGCTGAGCAGATTGTGGCCGGCTCGTCGTCCGGTGCGCACGACAAGCATTCGCGCACGCCGACGGACAAGGTCGATCCGCGACCGGCTGCCAGCCAACCGAGCCTGCGATTGCGATTTGGCTTGAGGCCAGCGCCGGATCCGAAGTCGGCGGAGGCGGAGACCGACGGGGGGCTGAACGGCGGTTCGGGACCCCAGGGGTCGGGTGCCGCCCAGGGAAACCCCGCCGGCGGAGTGATCCCGCCCTGGCAACAAGCCGCGGTGGAGGCGGCGGGCGATTCGTCGGCCGAGGTGCTGTTTCAGCCTCAGTTGTCGGTGCAAGGCGGGCCGCCCTTACTGGCCCGCGTGCGGAGCCCGGAGTGGGGCGATTCCCGGATCCTGGTCGTGGCGGGGGGGACGTTGATCGATAACTTCGCGTTGTCGACCAAGCCGGGCCGCCGGATCGCCTCGCAATTGGTGGCCGATTCGGGAACCGCTGGCCAGCTGGGCTTCCTGCGAACCGAAGGCGGCGTCTTTGTCGACAACCGGGATGAGGCCGCCGGGGCGCGCAACGGGATGGAATTGTTGGTCGTTTGGCCGCTCAGCCTGATCACCATGCATGCGGCCCTGCTGGGACTGATCGTCCTGCTGATCCTGATGCCGATCTTTGGTCGGCCCCGTCGCTTGGCGCGGCCCAGTCCCAGCGATTTCGCCGATCATCTCGATGCGGTGGCCAGCTGGATGCAGCGGTCGTCCGATGAAAGCTATGCGCGGCGTAAGATCAGCGAATACATGCGACGGGTCCGCGGGGAAACCTCGGGGCCCTGGATCTTGCCCGAGCCTGGCGAGTCGGAGAGGCAAGCTTCCGAGGCGATTTCCGGCCAGCATCGGGTATCCGCCGAACCCGAACCGCCCCTTCAGGAACCGCCACCCCAGCAAGGCGAGTGACGGGGAATCGGTTATCTTGGGGCCTCTTTGGGAAGGGACCCCGCCGCCAACGTTGATTCGGGAGAGGGCATTTTTTTATGAGCATGGCACCAGGAGACTCACTGTTGAATACCTCAGCGCCCGGCGTCGACGACTTCCAGCGGATGCGCGAGCTCTACGAGGCGATCGCCGGTCAGGTCCGTCAGCTCTATGTCGGCCAGGACGAATTGGTGTTGGGAACCTTGACGGCCCTCTTCAGCGGTGGCCATGTGTTGATCGAGAGCGTTCCCGGTCTGGGCAAGACGTTGTTCGTCCGCACCTTGGGGAGCATCCTCGGTTGCGATTTCGGGCGGATCCAGTTCACCGCCGACTTGATGCCGTCGGACATCACGGGGGCTCCGGTCTACGACATGAAAGAGTCGGAGTTTCGCTTTCGTGCCGGACCTGTGTTCACCCAGTTGCTGTTGGCCGACGAAATCAATCGCTCGCCCGCCAAGACCCATGCGGCCCTCCTGGAAATCATGCAGGAGTACCGGGTGACGGTCGATGGCACCAGTCATCCGGTCCCCCGTCCGTTCCTGGTGTTGGCGACGCAAAACCCGTTGGAGAGCGAGGGGACTTACAATCTGCCCGAAGCGCAGCTTGATCGCTTCATGTTCAAGCTGTTCGTCGACTATCCGGAGGCCGAGGAGGAACGAAACATCCTGCAGATGCACAGCCAGCAAGTCGATCTGAATCAGCGACTTGCCGCCGAGGTGAAAACGGTCGTCAGCCCGTCGCAGATCTTGGAGGCGGTGCAGTTATGTGGGAAGGTGCGGATCGAGCCGGGGTTGGTCGATTACATCAATCAGCTCGTGCGGGCGACTCGGCGATGGCCGGCGTTCTACCTGGGCGCATCGCCGCGGGCGGGGATCGCGTTGATGCAAGCGGCCCGGACGCTGGCCGCCTTCAGTGGCCGCGATTTTGCCACGCCGGATGATGTCGTGCAGATCGCCTTGCCCGCCTTGCGGCATCGCGTGCAATTGACCGCCGAAGCTGAAGTCGAGGGGCGTCACGTGGATGAGGAACTGCGGCGTTTGATCCAGACGATTGAAGTGCCTCGTGACTAGCTGGCTCGTGACTAGCTGGCTCGTGACTAGCTGGCTCGTGACTAGCTGGCTCGTGACTA
>CAYNVI010000043.1:0-16370 GCA_964400585.1 uncultured Pirellulaceae bacterium
CGCAACGATTCAGCTAAAGCCTCTTCGTCCAGATTGATCCACGACACGTATCGATGCCGAATCTGCAATCCTTTCGCGTCCAGAAAGACACCCTGAGGGTCATAGACACCAAACCGCAGCGGAACCGCCTCAGTGGCGGTCGAGGCAACTTGGCGCCCCGAGACATCCGCTGCCCAAACGTCCGTTTTCGAGACTGGCCTGCGGTCCGTTTGTAGCACCCTGGCCTGCAAAGTCGCAGCTGCCATCGAACCTCTCGGAGCGGGCTGCACACGACGACTCGGCTGCGGAGTGCCTTCCACACGATCCGTCGGGTCAAAAAGCGCCTGAAACGCCTTGGACCCGTTCACCGCGACCATCGTCACGGGAAAGAACGTCAAACCGCAGAGCATCACCAACTGGGAAACAAACCGGCGATCAGTTTTGTTTTGTCGACTCATAACGATGAACCAGCACAATCCCAAAGAGCGAGAAAACGTAGATCAACTGCGAAAGCATCAAAAAAAAGTAGTACCCCTTGGCCGGCCCCGCATCCGCAACGAAAAGCATCGGTGAGTAGGTGACCAGGACCAAGGCGACATAGGGAACTAGGAGCTTCCAGCAGAGCGAAGCGGGCTGCTCCTGCCCCTTGGGCGTAACTCGAAAGACCACCTGCCGCGCACGGAGGCTCATCCACACGCCCAGAAAGCATCCGTACAACACCCATGGCCAACGCACCACCTGGAACATGGCAACCTCCCAGCAAAAAACAGGACTGGAAGCGGGACGCAGCAGGCCTTGCCGTTTCAAATTAATAACGATTGCCGCCGAGAGTGCAATCACTGGAAGTGCATGACTGAGAAATGCCAAGTAACTCACCTCCACCCACGGCTGTCTCATCCAGATCGCAAACGCTGGCAGGAGCGTGCCCAACAGCATCGTGGCAGCAAACAGCGGGTACCACAATTGACAAAACAAGAATTGCAACCTTAGACGCCAAGGAAGCCGAGTCCAGTACTTCGGCGTCAGCGTCAACAGCACAACCATCAGGCTACGCGACCACTGGAACTCCTGCGTGATGCAATCACCAAGGGTTGGCGGGCCATCGCCATAGGCGATGGCATCGATCGCATGCACGCCTCGCCAACCGTGCCCGTTCATCATCAATGTCGTGCTGTGGTCCTCCGCCAACTCAGGCCCTAGTCCACCGATCTCGCGAAGGGCGGCAGTGCGCACGGCATAGTGTGAACCGATGCAGAGTGGCGCGAAACCCGCGGTGTAACCTGCCTGCAGGGCGCCGTGCATCATCGCTTCGGAAAACAACCGACCTCTCGCGGACCAACTCGACGCAGCATTCTTACTGCAAATGCTTGGTGCAGAAACGTAGCCGACCGCTTCGTCCAAAAATGGTCGCAGCATATGCTCCAAATAGCCCTCTGCCGGGACATGGTCTGCGTCGAGCTGGATGACGTAGTCGTATCGTTCGTAACCATAGTGGTCGTAAAAGTAAGCGAGGTTGCCTTCTTTGCACTTGGTTCGACGGGGCCAATGGTCGCGGTGGTACTCAGGCACTCCTTGACGCGTCGAAACCTGCACTCCATGCGCGCTGCACCAGCGATAGATCTCGGGCGTGGGCGCTTCATCTGCCAGCCAGGTATCGTGAGGATACTCTTGCGCGAGCATCGCCTTTAATGTCTCTCACACCACTGCAAACGGCTCCGACGGCGCGCGCGTCGTGATCATCGCTACACGCCAATCCTGCGGCAGGACAAGACGAGGATTGATCCGACGCATGCGAGCGACGAAGAAAAAGAAGTAGGCGGGCATCGCCAAGGTCCAGGTGAGCAAGCAGGTGTTGATCACAAACTTGAACCAGCCCGCCACGTGCTCGCTGCGAAACCACCACAGGTAGAAGACACCTAAGCTCAAGACCCAGACGCCCACAAGAAGGCGGAAGCCCACCCGTTGATGTGGTGACATCATCACTTCGTAGAGCGGCCGATCGGAGAAAGCTCGCTGACCCATCGTGTCTTTCCGCGCTGCGGTCGCCGCGCACGCGGAGCTTCCTTCAGACGTCAAACGTACTCCATTCGCCTGAAACAAGCGCACAGGCAAGACTCCAACGAGAAGAACGAGAACCGAGCGGGTTTATGAGCGACCACCCTGGCGAGCTCCGATCCCGATCAGGCCCCTGGATCCGATGCCGAGTGCCAGGGAACCGAGATCGATTATCGGAGTCAAATTTGGAAAGTAAAGTACTTGGCGTAGGGTTCGCCGCTTTGTTGAGCCTTTTCGTCGATTCCATAAGGGCCCCCCACCGATGACTGATGCCGCAACTACGGCGGTAACCCGGCCCTTTTGAAGAGAAGACGGGAAACACTGTCGCCGATACCTACCCTCTGCCCCGCACATCCGTGGTGGAAAACTTGTCTGCCCCATCGGTCCAGTTTCCTGGGTTCTTCGAAAGAACGCCTGGAAGCATCTCCGACTAGCGGCCGCGATGTGCTAGCGAGCCTCTGCCAGCCATGCCTGCACTTGTTCGGCGGGGGGAGGATCGCAGTAGCGGAATTTTTGCAGGCGGCCGTCGGCGTCGTCGTACAGCAACATCGTGGCCGGCGAGAGTTCCGACGCCTCGGGGCTGTCGATCAAGTGCGAAGAATCGGCCGCATTCATCCGCGCCAATAAACGCAACTCGAGATCGTGATGCGCCGAACGCGGTAGCCAGCGGGTCAGCGTTTCGGCGGAATGACAGCAAAGCAGCGTGAACACGTTCGCCTGCGGACCATCCCGCAGGATCGCTTGCAAAGCCTCGGGACCACTTGTCCCTTCCGCCGGCGGATCAAGCGAGAATTGAAAACTCTCGCTCTGACGGAACTCGCGGAAACGTTCTAGCGGCGTCAACACCAGCAAGGTGGGCGGGGCCACCTCGTCCGAGCGGGAATCGCTCCCGGCTTCCCCTCCGCTCGCCGCCGCCGTGACCGATTCGCGTTCCAAGCGTTCGCTCATCACGCGTTGCAGCTCGATCAACGTCCGCTCCGCATCACGCCGCGGGACGGTACGAGGTTCGACACCGGCCGCCCGCAGCCAGCTCGAAGGCAGCGGCACCTCTCCCGCCCGATTCCCGTCGAGCAGGATGATCTCGGGAGCTTGGCCAAACCGACGGTGCCAATCGGCGCGGAGGCTGGGGAGGACCGCGGCGAGCACCGCCAAGGTCGGCTCGGGAGGCGCGACCAACAGCGCGTTGCGTCCGCTGGCGGGGTGCCAGCGCAACGCGGCGGGAGGCCCGATCTCCAACGACTCGCCGAGCAAACCGGTTAGCTCCTGGCTCGCCTGGTCGGCGGGCAACCCAGCCGCCTCGGCCAGGGCCGGGGTCCAACGTGTGGGCCGGTTGCCCGCAAAAATGACCGGCGGCGGCAGTTCCGTCGTCGTCTCCGCATCCCGTTCGGCGATCCCTGCCACCAGGGCGCGATGCCGCATTTTCTCCAGCCAAGCGACCTGAAACGGCTGGTTCCCTTCCACCAACCCGCCGGCATCGTTGTAGATCGCTTCGCCGGGGCGGTGCAGCAACCGCGCCGCGGTGTTGTCGTCCGAAAGGATCAGAGCGGCATCCGATTCGCCGCATTGCATCGCAATCCGCACAGCGAATTGCCCCAGTGTCGCCCGCGGCAACGAATAAGCACCGGCGAGCGATTGGCTGCTGAGGATCACGTGCATCCCAAACGACCGTCCTTGCCGCACCAAACGATCCAGGAACATCGCGCATTCCCCGGCCAACCGGTCGTCACGCACAAAGATCTCCTGAAATTCGTCGATCACCAACAAAATGCGAGGCAACGGCTCTCCGGCGGCCTGACGATAGGCGTCGATCTCCTGGACCCCGGCCGCACGAAACCGTTCCCCACGCGCTTGCAATTCGCGGTCGAGCCGTTCCAGAACGCTCCGCCCAAACTCCCGCTCGCTCTCGATCCCGATCACCCGTGCGTGGGGCAGGGGCGCTTCGGCATACAGCTGGAACTCGACCCCTTTCTTGAAATCGAGCAAGTACATTTGCAGCTGATCGGGACGGTACCGCTGCGCGCCGGCCGTCAAAATGGAATGCAACAGCGTGCTCTTGCCCGAACCGGTTTTTCCGGCGATCAACAGGTGCTGCTTGACCCCTTCCCCGAGGCAAAGCTCCTGTCGACGATTGGCCCCCTGGCTGCCGATCGGAATCCGCAAACCGGTCGCGCTGTCGCCTCTTGCTGCTTCCTCACTCGCCAAGATCTGTTCCAGCGGGATCTCCACCCGAGCGGCTTGCCGCGAAGCGGTCCCGACGGTCTCCAGCAAGCGTTGCCGCAGCGCAGCCGGAGGCGGCGCGACCGGCAGCAGCGGCAACTCGCCCAACCAAGGATCTCCGTGCCGCACCTGCCCCGCCGCATCGACTCGCAGCCGTAACAACCGCGGGTCCTCCAGCGGCGGTTGCGTGGCGGGCCAAGGCTGGTCGGGATCCCGCACCAGGATGACAAACGTCCCGCATCGCCGCGCGCTTTCGATCAAGGCCCGCAGCTGCCCGCTGACCTCGTCATTGCTCCCCGCCGGCAGACCGACAAAGGCGACCAACCGGTAGGGTTCCGCCAAACAACCGGCGACCTCGTTGTAATCCTCGACCGTCGCGTAACGGTCGCGCAGGCAGGCCTGCAACACGTCTTCGCAGTGGTGCGTCAATTCGGCGAGCCGCGTTTGGATCTGCTCGGTCCCGGTCCAGACGCGGTGGTGGACCAGCTCGGGATCATGATCGGCCAATCCGATCAAGCCGGCGAAGTGCTGGCCGCGACCGAGCGGGTCGAACAGGCTCAACCGCACCCGGCCTCCAGCGAGTCGCGTGAGCGCCTTCCACAGCATGCCTTGGACCAGCTGGACCGCGACCTCCAGCTGCCCGGCGGGACAGTCGATCAACAGCCCGGCATGCAGCCGCCGATGCAGCCCCACCGGTAACTCGGTCGGTAAGGGATCGGGCAGCGTGGGAGTGGCAGGGGTCTGGATGGCAGGGGGCTGAGTTGCCACGTGCTGGGTTGCGGGCTCCCCGCCGGTTCCTGCCAACGGCGCCAGTTGGGTGGCGACCTGGAGCGTGCCCACGGGCAGGTAATCGAGCCGGTTGGCGGCCGGCAGATCGTGCGGGTCGATCGCCTGCCAGGCGGGAAAGTCGCTGTGCAGCTGCTGCGAGGCTTCGGCGATCCGTTGTACGCCGCGAGCGATCCCCAACCGAAAACGTGCTTCCAAGTGGTCGAGGGCTGCCTGCTGCTGCGTTTGCAGCCGACGGCGCTGCTCCGCGGCGGCCTGATCGCCCGAGCGGATCGTTTCGGCGATCGCTTCGGCCACGCGATTCGTCTCCGCCAGCATCTCCCGATCGACGCGGGCGATCGCTTCGCGAAAGCGATCACGAATCGTCTCCAGCTCCTTTTCCCGCCTGCTCCGCGCCGCCTGCTCTTCCTCCGCCAGCCGATCGGCGATCTCGGCAAAGTGTTCTTGCTTCCAGCGTTCGGCGGCGCGGAGATGTCCGTCGCGCTGGGCGAGCAGTTCTTCCGCTTCCGAGGCGGCGGCCGCCGCAGCGACGGCCTTGCCACGCTCCGAGGCCTGCTCCGCCGCGGCCCGCATCCGCTCGGCTTGCGGATAGATCTGGCGGGTCTGGCGACGCAGCGGGACCTGCAAGATTCCGAGCAGCGAAAGAAAGAGGATGAAGGCGACGACGATCCCACTGGCGAGTGCCAGCCACGGTTGCGGACCACGCACCGCAAAAGCGACCCCACTCCAGATCAACAGGAAGATGCCGCAAACCGACGGCAGGATCCAGAACGTATCGACCAGTTTCGCCGGCGTGCTACTCAACAGCAGGCGTCCGGTCGCCTCGATCTCACGAGCCGCTTGCTGAATCCGCTGGGCCGCTTCGGTCACCGTCGTCGGCCGCTCGGCAGCCGGCGGTTCCTTCGGGACGGGCACCTCGGGCAGGTGATCCAGCCGGCGGACGACGATCGCCCGCACCTGGTCGATCGCCTGCTGCACGGTAGCGACCGCCTTGTCCAGCTGGGCCCCTTCCCGACGCTGCTGCTCGGCCGGCTGATCCTTCTTTCGCGCGTACAGGTTCTGGACCGCCTGGCGACGGGCCTCGACCTTGTGCTGCACCTCTTGCTGCTGTTCGCGCTGCTGCTGGCGGATCTGCGCGCGTAACCGGTTGAGCGATTCCCGTGTTTTCAGGGTCGCTGCCTCGTATTCGGAAACAACCTGCTCGTCCCGATCGTCCCAGGCTGCCAACGCCCCCTGCCGTCGCCGTCGACATTCGGCCAAGAGCGCTGCCCGCCGCTCGCGCAGCCGCGTTTCCAGGGCCTCGGTTTCGGCAGCTTGCCGCTCGACCCATTCCTCGCGCAAACGGCAGGTCGAGGCAAAGCGGGTTTGCAGGCCGGTCAGCAAGCGGCGTTGACGGTCAGCCGACAGCAAACCGACGGAAGGAACACGCGGAGAAGTCATGACGTCGGTTTCTCGGAGCAACAGCAGGGAAGAGGAACAAGGGGCCCGCCAGAGAGCCATCCGATCACGGCAACCCCGCATCGTCTCGTTCGGGATCGGCCAAGTCACGCTCGGCGCGGCGCAAGCTCCCTTGCAGTTCCTGCGAGGCCGCCGCCAGGCGATTCAGGGCCGCGGGGAATTCCGCCAAATGCTCGCGTTCGAACTGCTGGCAACGTCGATCCCGCCACCCTTGCTTCACCCGTGCCCACAATTGCGTGAATTCACTCCAGTGTCGTCGCCCGCGGTTTTCACAGTCGATCAGCCGGCCCATCGGTTGACGCATCGCGAACGCCTCTTCACTGCTTCGGGGAGGGAGGCGGCACCGCTCGATTGTACCGCTGGAGAACTTCCACCATCTGTTGCAACTCGCCGCGGGCAGCAGGCAGCCGTGCCGAGACCCACTCTTCCACTTCGGCCAACGGCCCCGCCAACCGCTCGATCGCTTGTTCCACTTCCCCGCGATGGCGGCGGATCGCCTGGTACTGCCGGAGGCAAAATGCCAGTCGCCGGCGGGCCAGCGTCAGCTGTTTTTTTTCCACGGTCGCCGGCGGACGGTCGCTGGCATGAGTTGTACTGGCCACCTGCATCAAACGGTCTTCGGCAACCGAGACCTGCTGTTCGGCGAGCCGAATCTGGTGTTTCCAATAGGCGGGTTGCTCCTCTTCCAACCAGGCCCGGGCTTGATGCAAAGCAGCTTGCGTGTCTTGCACCACCCGGTCGAATCCCTCGCCGAGTTCGCACAATCCTTGCGCCAATTCAAGCAGTGCATCGATCGAGCGAACGTGACTTTGCATCGGTTAGCCGGGATCAGCCGCGCAGGTAGGCATCGATTTGATCGGCCTTGCGCAGCAGGTAGGGGACATGTTCCTGGGTCGTTTTCAACAACCGGGTCAGTTGACGCATCTCTTGTTCGAATTCGCGCGCGAACTTCCGCTGCTGATCATCACGCCAGGTCTGTTCGAGTTCGTTCATCTGGCTTGCCAGGGCTTTCGTCCGCTGCTGAAGCTCTTCGGAAAAGCGTCCAAGCTGGGCGGCAAAGTGACGGAGCTGCTCGGGGTCCGCGATCGCTTGATTCATGATGGTCCTAAGGAGAAGCGGCATCAGGCGTCGGAGAAACGGTTTCCCCCGGGGCGGCGGCCGAGGTCCGCGGAGCGGTGCGTTCGGCTTCCGCCAATTGCAGGAAGCGGCGATAACGATCCGCCGATAGGTCCAACCCCAACATGTCCGCGATCTCGATCGCGGCGCGCAAGGCGACGACGCGTTCGCCGGCCGGCGCCGGTTGACTGCGCCGCAAAGCTGCGGCGCGGTACGCCGGCAACGCCTCGACCCGTTTCCCCAGCGCCTGCAGGGCTTGGCCGCGGATCAAGTGCGCCGCGGGGGCCGTCGCCGGATCGGCGGTCGCCTGCCCGGCAACTTCGATCGCTTCTTCGAATTCCTGCAAGTCCTTCAACGTTTGCGCCAGCGTCAACCGCAGCTGTTGGTTCTGCGGGTCGCGTCGCAGCCGTGCCCGACAGACATCGATCCGCCGGCAGGCCCAATTCGTTTCGCAACGTTCCTGTTCTTGCTCGGCTTCCACCGTCTGCAACCGCGCTGCCAACTGGCGGACCTGCTGGAGCTGCTGCAGCGAACGGGCCAATGTCGCTTCTTCGTACTCCCACAGCAGCGTCGGATCGTCGGGATCCATCTCCAACGCTTTTTGCAGCACTCGGGCCGCCTCGGCGGGTCGCTCCTGGCGACGATAGATCCCAGCCAACTCGAGGTAGGCGGGAAGGTCAGCGGGGCTTTCCTTCAGATAGCGTTCCAGGGCCTGGCACCGCCGCGGTTGGCCCGTCGCGGGGGTCTGCCCGCCACTTTCCGCCAGCGGCGCGGTGCGGAGCGGTCCGGTCGGGCGTTCGGGATCGGCGGCGGAGGGAGCCATGAGGGGGACTCGCAGAGGAGAAGACGAGCGGCGGAGGGGCCACCCGGCCGCGTGCGTGAACGCGCGCCCCGGTCCCACCGACAACCGCTCCATTGTGACTGGAACGCCCGCCCCGGGTCAATCTTCTCGCGCGTCTCGATCATTGGAGCGGTTTCGCCGCTAGCCGCCGGCTCGTCAACAAAGGACCGGGCTAGCACCCAACCGCTCATGAAAAGGGGCGCTGTCCAGCTAGGCTCTGTCCGAAAACCAAAAAACTGGTCGCGTAGCGACTCCGCTAGGTCCCTTCTCCCCCGCCGCGCAGCGGATCGCGGGGGAGAAGGAAAGGATGAGGGGTGGTCTTCGGACAGAGCCTAGAAGGTGTACCCTTCTTCGCCGTGCTCGATCTGATCGAGTCCCCGCTGTTCGGCTTCGGCGGGCACCCGCAATCCGATCATCCAATCGATCAGCTTCAGCAAGACAAAGCTGCCGATCCCAGCAAACAGGTAGGTGACCACCGTGGCAGCGACCTGCCCGATCAGGGTTTGATAATTGCCTTCGAGCAATCCCAAAGGCTGGCCATCGGCGATGTTCCAACACGCGCGGGTGGCGAAGATCCCGGTCAGGATCGCCCCCAGGGTCCCCCCCACACCGTGGATCCCGAAGGCATCGAGCGCGTCGTCATAGGCGAGGCGATGCTTGAGCCAAGAACAGGCCCAGTAACACAGGACCGCTGCCAGCGCTCCCATGAAGAGGGCGGGCATCGGGCCGACAAAGCCGGCCGCCGGAGTGATGCAGACCAAGCCGGCGACCGCGCCACTGCTCGCCCCCAGCACGGTCGGTTTGCCGATCGTCACCCATTCGGTGATCGCCCAGGCAATCGCCCCGGCCGCAGCCGAGAAATGGGTCACCGCGAATGCGCTGCTGGTCAGTTCGTCGCTCAACAGTTCACTGCCGGCGTTGAAGCCGAACCAGCCCACCCACAGCATGGCGGCGCCGAGTGCCGTGTAGGTCAGGTTATGCGGCTGGATCGGCTCTTTCATGAACCCCATCCGGGGACCGATCAAGATCGCCGCCACCAGGGCCGACACGCCACTGCTGATATGCACGACCGTCCCCCCGGCAAAATCGAGCGCCCCGCCCAGCAAGGCGCCTTCTTCGCCGAAGGCAAGGATCCCGCCGCCCCAGACCCAGTGGGCCAGCGGGCAGTAGATGAATGTGCCCCAGAGGATCGAAAACAGGACCATGGCGCTGAACTTCATCCGTTCGGCAAAGGCCCCGCAGATCAGGGCGGGGGTGATGATGAAGAACATCCCTTGAAACAGCATGTGCGTCAGCATCGGGATCCGCCCGTCCCCTTCCCCGAACATCGGCGTCACGGGACGTCCCAGCTCTTCACTCCAGTAACGCTGCACCCCATTCATGAAGAGGTAATCAAAGTTGCCAAACCAGGCATGGCTGCCGCCAAACGCGAACGAATAACCGTACAGGGCCCACAGGACCGTCATCAGTCCCATCAAAAACAAGCACTGCATCATCACGCTCAGCACGTTCTTCTTGCGGACCAGACCGCCATAGAACATCGCCAAGCCGGGGGCCGTCATGAACAAGACCAGGGCACAGCTGGTCAGCATCCAGGCGTTGTGGCCGGCGAGGGCCGTCGTGTTCAGATTCGCGTCGCTGGGCAGTTCCCGCCCCGCATCCTCTCGCTCCGCAACAGCCTCCCCCTCCGGCTCGGTCGCCTCCGCCGCCGTCTCCGCCGTGGCCGCCGCGGGCGTGTCCCCGCTAGCCGGCGGATCACCTTGCGGGCTCGCCTGGACGGCCAACACGGGACCGATCGCAAGAGTCACGAGCAGCAGGAACGCGAGCAGCCGAACGAGGCTACGAGTCGGAATGTCAGTCACCGCCTGGACCTTTGATGATGGGGGGAGAAGCACGGGAATCAGGTCCGCCCACACGGGCCACGCCTCTCGGGGCTGCTGCCCGTCGCGACCACCTGGGACGGCTCCCTCGCCTCCAACGCGGTGAAGCGAACCACCACCGCACAGGAAACCGTCGATGCGACCCAACAGAATACGGGCTCGATCGCCCGTTTGGTAGTCAGTCGGGCGGTTAGCCCCCGGAGATTTCCAGCGGTTTCGCAAGCGATTCGCCGCAGAGCGCCTGTAGCAAGGCGTCAGCGTGCGCTTCCAGCGTGTGCCGCTGGCGGACCCGCCGCCGTCCCTCTTCCCCCAGTTGCCGGAGCGCCGCGGCGTCCCCAGCCAAAGCTTCCAGGGCCGTGGCGAAGGCCTCGGGGTCGTCCGCGGGGAACAAACGGCCGCCTCCCGCGGCGAGCAGTTCGGGAAAGGCTCCATGGTGCGGCTGCAACACGGGGACCCCCGCTGCCCATGCCTCCAACACGAACAATCCCTTCGGCTCTTGATAAACCGTGGGCACGCTCAGCAGATCGAGACTCTCCAGAAAACGCCGCTTGCCCGCCAGGTCGGGACTGCCATGGAACTGGATTCGCTCGGACAAACCCGCGGCGTCCAAGCGAGCGACGAGCCCCTCGACGTACGCTTGATGCTGCGGTCCCTGCCAACCGGCGATGTGCAGCTCGCAGCGTTCGTTTCCAGGCCGCTGGGCCAAAGCGATAAAGGCGTCGACCAATTGGTGCAGTCCCTTCTCGGGGGCGAGACGAGCAAAGTAGCCAATCCGCAGCGGTCGAGCGGTTGCCCCGCCCCCGGAGGCTGCTCGGATGGCGGCCGACGAGACCTCCGCCGGCTCGCTCGCCTGCTCCGCTTCCCGCTCGACCGCGGCCTCGACCGCGGCCTCGCCCTCGAAGGGGGACAGATCGATCGCCAAGGGGATCACCACGAACTTCTCCGCCGGAATCCCCAACAACTCGCCCATTTTCTCGGCGTAGAAGCGGCTGTGGACGAGGAATGCGTCGACCTGCTCGGCGATCTGCGACATCCGGGCGATCGCCTCGCTGCGAAAAGGTTCGCGGAGATGCTCCAAGAAGATATCGTCCCCCTGCAAGGTGACCACGATCCGCGCGGCCGCCAAGCTCGCCCGCTGACGGATCGCCGGGATGCAGCCCCCGATCAGCAAATTGCTGAAAACCAGGCAATCGGGTTGCAGCTCGTCGGCGAGCCAAGCGACCATCTGCTCGACCGCCTGCCGCTGCCGCCCATCGAGGCCGCGCAGCATCGATACGGTCAACGCCCCCAAAAATCCCGGGTCGGTCCCTGCCACCCGCTTGGTCGCCAAGTTCAACAACCAGGGCGCATCCAAGGTTCGCAGCAACCAGCGTGGCAGGAAGCGGACCCAAGGCCACTTCTGTTGCAGGTAGACGTTGATGCCCCCGAAGAAGACGCGCGAGCTGCTGACGTCCTCTTCATCGGTGCGGATCGGCGTGTAGACCGGCAGCAACACGCAATCGACGCCCCGCCGCTGCAGCACGCGGGCCAAGGCGTTGTCATGCAGGCAACTGCCACAGTACATCCCGGCCGCCCCAGCGGTTAAATAAGCGATTCGCATGTCGTCTTTCGATCCTCCTGGAGAGCCGTCCCGTGACCGCCGCGCTGAAAACGCTCGTTGTCGGTTCGCAGCCCCGTTTCTATACTCCCGGCAGGCTTTCGACGAGGAAGGAAACCAGTACGCGACCGAAACGGTACTCTGCTATGATAGGTGGGACGGCAAAGATCGACGCCCAGCATGCCGCTAAACCCTTCTTTTGGGGGATCGACATCGGGGGCACCAACATCAAATTGGGGCTGGTCGACGAGCAAGGACGAACCGTCGCCTATCAATCGATTCCCACCCAGGAGCCTCAGGGCCCGCAGGCGGCGGTCGAACGGACAGCGCAGGTGATCGGCGAGATCGAGCAGGCGCACGGCTTGACGGCCACGGAAATTCCAAGGATTGGGCTCGGTACCCCCGGCAGTATGGACCTCCCAACGGGCCGTCTGGTCGAGCCCCCGAACCTCCCCCATTGGTGGGGCTTTGGAATCCGGGAGGCGTTCGCGGTCGCCCTCGACCGGCCGGTTTCGTTTTTGAACGATGCCAACGCGGCGGCTTTCGGCGAGTACTGGTTGGGGACGGGAGCCGACTACGCTTCGATGATCCTGCTGACCCTGGGAACCGGCGTCGGCGGCGGGATTATCGTCGAAGGAGAATTGATCAACGGGACCAACAGTTTCGGCAGCGAATGCGGACACATCCTGGTCGATTCCTCCCCCGAGGCAGCCCTCTGTGCCTGGGGCGGGGGTCGGGGGCAATTGGAAGCGTACGCCTCGGCCAGCGGTTTGGTCCAGCGGACCCACCAACGGCTCGCTGCCGGGGCCTTCTCGGTGCTGGGCGGGCGAGCCGCCGAGGCGGACGCAGGTTTGACCGCCAAGATGGTTTATCAAGCGGCCGCCGAGGACGACGACCCCTTGGCATTAGCTATGATCGACGAGACCGCCCGCTGGCTCGGCATCGGCATCACCACCCTGGTCCATACGATCGACCCGGGACTGGTGGTGTTGGGCGGGGCGATGGATTTCGGCGGCCCCGATTCGCCGGTCGGCCGGCGATTTTTGCAAGCGATTTCGGCTGAATTCGAATCGCGGACCTTTAGCAACGTCTTCGCCGGCACCCGGCTCGCCTTCGCCCGGTTACGAAGCGACGCCGGTTACCTCGGCGTTGCCGGCTACGCCCGCAAAGAACACCTCCACGGACAAGTCGCTCAGCCTTCCGCCTCGGCGGAGTGAGCGGCCTCGATTGCTTTCCCCTCTTACGAACGGACAACTATGCAGATTCGCAACTTCTGCATTATCGCGCACATCGATCACGGCAAGAGCACGCTGGCCGACCGGATGCTGGAACACACCGGCACGGTCACCAAGCGGCAGATGAAAGAGCAATTGCTGGACGACCTCGAACTGGAACGGCAGCGCGGGATCACGATCAAAGCGCGCGCCGTGGTGATGCGTTATATCCATCAAGGCGAAACGTACGAGCTGAACCTGATCGACACCCCCGGGCACGTCGATTTTCAGTACGAAGTGTCGCGTTCGCTCGCCTGCTGCGAAGGGGCCCTGCTGCTGGTCGATGCCTTCCAAGGGGTGGAAGCCCAGACGGTCGCGAACCTGTATTCCGCGCTCGATCAGGACCTGACCATCGTCCCGGTGATGAACAAGATCGATCTGACCCACGCCCGCCCCGACGAAGTGGCGGGCGAAATGGAACAGACGCTGGGGATCGATCCCGCCTCGATCATCAAGGTCAGCGCCAAAGCGGGCATCGGGATCGATCGCTTGCTGGAAGCGATCGTCACCCAGATCCCCGGACCGGGCGGCGACGTCGAAGCCCCCCTGCAGGCTATGGTCTTCGATTCGAACTATGACGACTATCGCGGTGCGATCACCTACGTCCGGATCATGAACGGGACGGTCCGCAAAGGCCAAAAGATCCGCTTTCTCCGCGCCGGAACCACCCATGACGTGGTCGAATTGGGACAGTTCGCCCCGGCCCGTGTCGCCTGCGAAGAACTCCACGCCGGCCAGGTCGGCTACCTGATCTGCAACATCAAGTCGCTGAAGGAGGTCCACATCGGCGACACCGTCAGCGTCGCCGGGGACCAGCCAGCGAAACCGCTGTCGGGATACGAGCGTCCCAAACGGATGGTCTACTGTGGGCTCTTCCCCAGTGACGGCCAGGACTTTTCGGACCTCCGCGACGCCTTGGAAAAGCTGGCGGTGAACGACCCCAGTTTCGAATTCGAACCGGAGACGAGCGACGCCCTCGGGTTCGGCTTTCGCTGCGGGTTCCTGGGGCTGTTGCACATGGAGATCGTGCAGCAGCGATTGGAAAACGAATCGGACGTCGACCTTGTCCAAACCGCCCCCAACGTGACCTACGAAATCGTCAACACGCAGAACGAAACGTTGACGCTACACAAGCCGCAGGATGTCCCCGAACCCGGTGAAATCGTCGAATTCCGGCAACCGATCGTCCGCTGCAACATCGTCGTCCCCACCGAGTTCATCGGGGCGGTGATGAAGCTCTGCCAGGAACGCCGCGGCGTCCAACACGGCCAGGAATACCTGGGCACCCAGCGGGTGATGCTTTCCTACGACATCCCGCTGGCCGAAGTCATCTACGACCTGCACGATAAGATCAAAAGCGGCACCAAAGGCTACGGGACCCTCGACTACGAAATGCTCGGCTTCGAACCGGCCGACCTCGTGCGGATGGACATCCTGGTCAATGGCAACCGCGTCGATGCCCTGAGCGTCGTCTGCCATCGCGCCGACGCCGAACGGCGAGGACGCGCGATCGCCAAGAAACTAAAAGCCGAAATCAGTCGCCACATGTTCGAGGTCGCCGTGCAAGCGGCCATCGGCTCGCGCGTGATCGCCCGCGAAACGGTCTCGGCGATGCGGAAAAACGTGACCGCCAAATGCTACGGCGGCGACATCACGCGAAAACGCAAGCTGCTGCAAAAGCAGAAAGAAGGGAAGAAGCGGATGAAGGCAATCGGCAGCGTCGAAATCAGCCAAAAGGCCTTCATGTCGGTGCTCAGCAGCGATGACTAAAGGACGTGCGGCGTTCAGTCGGTGGCGTCGGCGGCGGCCAGGGGCTCGGCGCCCGCCGGACAGCCGACGGCACGCTCCAGCTCGGCGAGCTTGCCGGCAAGCGAGGCTTTGATCCGGGCCGCCTGGAGTTCCAACATCAGCAGCTCGCGATAGGTTTCAATCAACGCATAGAAATCGGTCCGCTTCCCCCGGTAGTCGGCGATCGCCAGCTGCAGCGTATCCTCGGCCCGCGGGATCATCCGCTCTTCGAAAATCGCTCGTTGCTCGACCAGCCCCTCGGCCCCGGCCAGTAACCGCCGGATCTCTCCGTACAGGGCATCCCGTTCGGCAGCGAGCCGCCGCTGGCTACTGCCCCGGCGATAAGCCGCCTCACGGATTCCGGCGTCGATCTTGTTCCGCCACACCGGCAGCGAAGTGCCGACGCTGAAGCTGAAGTTATCGTGCCCGTTGGCAACCGGGCTGATCACGTCCTCGTCGTCGCTGACGAGCGCCCAGTTGACGCCAAATTGCAGATCCGGATATCGCTGCAGGCTGGCGAGTCGCTGCCGCTCGCGATCCCGCGCAACCTCCCATCCCAATCCCCGCAGCCCGGGATTGCACTCGGCGGCCAGCGCGATCAAGCGATCGAGCGTTGCGGGAACGCTGCTCAGCGCTAACGCCGCCTGCGGTTCCGGGAGGCTGGTCACCGGCTGTTGCAGGAGCGCCGCCAAGTCGGCCTGGGCAGCACGCTTTTGGCGGGTGAATCCGACCCGCCGGCCGTCGAGCCGGTCGGCCTCCAACTGCGCACGGAGCACATCCTGTTGGGTCCCGCCACTGCGGTAGCGGGCTTCGGCAACCTGGGTCAAGTCGGCCACGAGACCACGGAGCTCTTCCACAATCACCAACGCTTCGGTCGTGTACCACAGTTCGTAGTAGGCCAATTTGACTTGTTCGGTCAGCTCCCGTTCCAGGCTATCGACTTCGGCTTGCGCGACCTGCACCTCCCGGCTGGCGATCGCTGCCTGAGCCGACAGCTTCTTTGGCCAAGGGACGGCTTGGGTAAGCGACATCTGATTGCCGATCCGACCCGCCGCGGTCTGCAACGCCTGGTCATGGGACGGCCAAAAGGTATTACTGAACCGCGGATCGGGAAGCGCCCGGGCCTGCGGGATCCGTTGCCTTTGGGCGGCGACCCGCTGGCGGGCCGCTTGCAGCTGGGGGTGCCCAGCCAGCGCCAGGGCCACAAACGCTTCGGGCGAACGTCCGGCCGCGGCGGCCGGCGCCTGGTCCGAAGCACTGACCGGACGGAACACCTCTGCAGCACCCGCGGGTCGCCGCGCCTCCTCAGGGGTCGCTTGCCCGCCGACAACCGCCGGCACTCCCTCGGCACGGTCAAGCCCACCCGACAAGCCTCCCAG
>CAYNVI010000044.1:0-16352 GCA_964400585.1 uncultured Pirellulaceae bacterium
ATCGCTTTCTGCCCCCGCTCGGCGCCCCCATCGTGGACGTAGTGGGCTCCCACATAGGAGGCGATCGAGGTCGATTCGGTCCATTCCCCCACCCGCGTCGCTTCGACATCGTCGACGACCGTCCCCGCCAGGGTCGAAGCCGCCACGCCTTTGCCCGCGGGGGCCGCGTCGGCGGGCATCCCTCCGGCCGCCACCCAGGCTTGCCGCGCCCGCTTCAGGGCCGCTTCCGCCTCGGCCAGCGTTTCTTGATAAGCCGCCTGCTCCGCCGCCTGGCGGGGCGACGGCGGCAAAGCGACCTTGTTCCACTGCGAGACGTTCGAATGGATCATCGCCCGCGTGCTCTTGAAGATCCCGGCTAAGGCGTAGTAATCCTTCATCGGGATCGGATCGAACTTGTGATCGTGGCAACGCGCACACCCCAACGTCATCCCCATCGTCGCCTTGCCGAAGGTGTCGAGCTGCTCGTCGACGACGTCCATCTCTAACTGCTCTTTATCCTGCATCTCATAGTTGGTCGGTCCCAATAGCAGGAAGGCGGTGGCGACCAATTGCCGGCGCCGCGCCCGCCAGTCCTCCGCCTCCAGCAAGTCGCCCGCCAATTGTTCACGAAGAAATTGATCGTAGGGGATGTCCTCGTTCAGCGACCCGATGACGTAGTCGCGATATCGCCAGGCATTGGGAAAGAGCAAACTGCGTCCGCCGCCGCTCGATTCGGCAAACCGAACCACATCCAGCCAGTGCCGCCCCCATTGCTCGCCAAAGCGGGGGGACTGCAGCAACCGATCGACCAGCGTCGCCAACGCGTCGTCACGGTCGTCGGCCAGGAAGGCTTCGATCTCCGCCGGCGTCGGCGGCAAACCGGTCAGGTCGAAATAGACGCGTCGGACCAATGTCCGGCGATCCGCATCGGGACTCGGTTCCAGACTTTCTTCTCGCAGACGCTTCCAGACAAAGGCGTCGATATCGCTGCGTGGCCAAGGCTGCGAACCGACGTCGGGAACCGCCGGAGCACGGGGCGGCTGAAATGCCCAAAACGTTTTTCCCTCGGCGACCGTCGGCGGCCCCTCCTCGCCGTCCAGACCCGCTCCTTCTCGCGGATCGAAGGCGCCTTGGGCGACCCAGGTTTCGAACGCCGCCAACGTCTTGTCGTCCAGCTTCCCACGCGGCGGCATCTCGTATCCCTCATACCGCATCGCTTCGATCAGCAAGCTCGCTGGCGGATCGCCGGGCACGATCGCCGCCCCCGAATCGCCTCCGTCTGCCCAGCCCTGACGCGAATCGAGCCGCAAGCCGCCTTGCTGCTTTTCGGGGCCGTGACAACGGATGCATTCCCGGACCAACACCGGGCGAATCGCCTTCTCAAAATGCTCCCGCGCTGCCTCCGCATCAGCCGCCGCCGCGGTTCCCGGCCCGCCACAGGCCAGCAGCACACAGCCCAGGCACCACGCAACCAGCCGCTCACCAGACCAGGCGAGCAACCGCTCGCCAGTGTGCAGAAACGCCCCCGGCCGTGGAGTGATGCGGGGACGCGGAGGACGGAGACGCGAAAGGACGTGCGGGCGCATGCCGATCAAGGTGGGGAAGGAGGCGGGGAGAGGAGCCAGCTGTCGGCGGAACCTCGATTATGAACGATCCCCTCGGCGAATGCACGCCCAATCGCAGCGGCGCCCCCGACATCGACTCTGCACCAGCGCCCAACCCGCTTACTTGGTAGCAGAACGGCGCGAGCCCTCCGGGTTCTTTGAGCGGTTTCGGCGGTAGCCACCGGCTCGTCACGAAAAGGCCGGAGGCTAACGCCCAACCCGCTCATATAAGTGGCACTGTCCAGCTAAAATAACCCCTCGGTCGTCGCCGCAAACCGCTGGCTCGACCGCGCAACGCTATCTCTGTCCCCCCTCGCTCGCGCGCCCCCAAGGCTTCTCATGATCCTCTCCTTCGCCCTCCGCAACCTCTTCCGGTTCGCCGCCGGCGGTGGCGTGCTGCTCGCCTGTGCCGGCCTGGCCGCTCCCCCTGATGCCACCGCCCGGGATGCGGAGGGCGCCGCGGCGAGTTCCCCGCCACCTCCGCCCCACATCGTCCTGGTCATGGCCGATGACATGGGCTGGGGCCAGACCGGTTACTACCAGCACCCCGTCCTGAAAACGCCCCATCTCGACGCGATGGCCGAAGCCGGTCTACGGTTCGACCGGTTTTACGCTGCCGCTCCGGTTTGCTCGCCTACCCGCGCCAGCGTACTGACCGGCCGGACCAATCGGCGGACGGGCGTGGAGAGCCACGGCTACCCACTGCGTCGCCAGGAACAGACGATCGCTGCGGCGCTGCAAGCCGCCGGCTACACCACGGGGCACTTCGGCAAATGGCACCTCAATGGGATGCGAGGTCCCGGCGTCCCGATCCTGGCCGACGACACGCACCATCCGGGTCGGTTCGGTTTCGACGATTGGTTGTCGGTCACCAACTTCTTCGATGTCGATCCGATCATGAGCCGCGAAGGGGAGTTCGTCGAGTTCGAGGGCGACTCCTCCGAAATCATCGTCGACCAGGCGTTGCAGTTCATCGGCCGCCAAGCCGCCGCCACCACCCCTTCGTTCACCGTGATCTGGTACGGATCGCCGCACAATCCTTTCATGGCCAGCCAACAAGACCAGCAGGCGTTTACGGAACTGCCGGAAGCTTCCCAAAAACATTACGCGGAACTGGTGGCGATGGACCGCAGCATCGGCGCGCTTCGCCAGGGGCTGCGCGACCTGCAGATCGCCGACGAGACGCTCGTCTGGTTTTGCAGCGACAACGGCGGGCTGCCCAAGATCACGCCCGACACCGTGGGCGGTCTCCGCGGCCATAAAGGCACGATGTACGAAGGAGGCCTGCGCGTCCCCGCCATCCTCGAATGGCCGCAAGGCATCCCCGCCTCGCGGGTCACCCAGCACCCGGCGGTCGTGATGGATATTTTTCCTACGATCGCCGAGATCGTCGGCCTCCCGCCCCAAACCCTCCTCTCACCGCAGGACGGGCAAAGCCTGACCGCGCTGTTCGACCAGGAACTTTCCCGCCGTGCCCAACCGATCCCGTTCCAGTGCTTTGGCAATACCGTGATCCTGGACAACGACTACAAGCTGATCCACTTCGGCGGCGGAAAAGCGGGGCCGCGTTACGAACTCTACAACCTGGCGGAAGACCCCCACGAGCAGCACAACCTGTGGCCGGCCGAGCCTCCGGTCGCCCGCAAACTTCTCCGCCACATGAAAGATTTCCAGGCGTCGGTCAAGGCGAGCGTCGCCGGGAAAGACTACCCCGCCGGGCGCGTCCTCCCCGGCGAACCGCAGCCGCGGTTTTGGATGGGGCTGGAAGAGTACCGCCCCTATCTGGATGATTGGAAATCACGACCCGAGTACGGTGACCGGATTCGCCGACATTTGCGCCGCAGCAATTGAGCAACCCCTCGATGACCAAATTCCGCCCCTGCATCGACCTGCATGATGGTTGCGTCAAACAGATTGTCGGGGGAACGCTCCGCGATGAGGGCTCGCGACCGACCGAAAATTTCGTCGCCGATCAGACGGCCGGTTGGTTCGCCGACCGCTACCGCGCCGACCGCTTGACCGGCGGGCACGTGATCAAACTGGGGCCGGGCAACGACGCGGCGGCCCGCGAAGCGCTCGCCGCCTATCCCGGCGGCCTCCAGATCGGGGGAGGGATCACCGCCGAGAATGCGGCGGCCTGGCTGGAGGCCGGCGCGAGCCATGTGATCGTCACCTCCTGGCTCTTCGATTCCGACGGCAAACTGCAGATGTCGCGTCTGCAGCGGCTGAGGCGCGAAGTCGGGCGAGCGCGGATCGTCCTCGATCTCAGCTGCCGCCGCGTCCGCGACGCGGAACCCGGCGGAGCAGGGCAGGGGGCCCCGCAGTGGCGGGTCGCCATGAATCGCTGGCAATCCCTCACCGACCTGCGGATCGATCACGCCACCCTCGACATGCTGGCGGACCACGCCGATGAATTCCTGATCCACGCCGCCGACGTGGAAGGCCTTTGCCAGGGGATCGATGCCGAACTTGTCGCCGTGATGGGGAAGTGGGGCAAACGGCCGATGACCTACGCCGGCGGCGCGACGTCGCTCGACGATCTGCAACTGGTCGACCGGCTCAGCCAGGGACACGTCGACTTGACCGTCGGCAGCGCCCTCGACCTGTTTGGCGGCCACGGCGTCCGCTACCAGGACCTGCTCGCCTGGAATCGCGCGGCCAGCTAGCTGGGCACCTTTTCATCAGGGCAGGGCGGAGCCGTCTACCGGGGCGTCTCCCAGATCGATCCGCCAGGCATCGGCCACGCCCGCTTCGATCACACCGCGAGCCAGGTTCACCCAACGCGAGGCTTGATCGAGGATCTGACTGTCGGAGGATGCCACGATCGCGGCTTCCTTGCCCAGCAGCGGATCGGGATCCGGCACCAGTTCCACCTGCCAATCCCAGCCGTGCTGCTGCGCCAACTGCCGCAGGATCGTTTTCAATCGCCCACTATTCGAAACCGGTTGATCGAGCCACCACGTGCATTGCCTCACCCGCCGCTCGGCAAGCCACTGCCCCACCAATTCGATCGCCGGCACGGTCTCCTCGACTTTCTTGTAGCTCCCATGCATGCTGGCCATGTCGCGATAACAGCCGTCGCGTCCCTGCAACAGCACTCCTTGAGAGAGCGCCGCTTCGACCGAGGTGATCACGTTGAACCCATCGATCGCCAGGCATTCGTCTGGCAAGGCTTCTGCGAATTGTTGGTGCCGGAGACGTCGCTGGCGTTGACGATCCCCGCAAGCGGAACGGGCCACCGCCAGACGCTGGCGGGCCACCAACTGATAGCGGTCCCCCACCAGTTTCAGCGACGAGGGGATCGCGTAGCCCCGCGTTAACAACCAGCTCAGGTCGCCGGTCGCTTGCCGAAGACGCGGAATCATGGCGGCCGCAAACAGCTCGTGATCCTCAGGATGCGGCCCGCGATGCAATCGGCGATCAGGCATCGATCCCTACCACGATTCTTCCTGGCTCACGCCCAATCCCTGCCAGATGCAGATCCCGACCAGCAAGCCGGCGACCACGGCCGCCACGCCGACGCGAAGCCAACGGGGGCGGCGACGCAACGGAAGATCGACCAGCGAAACAATCGCGGGGATCGTGCATGCCACCGCATACAACCACCACGGCCGGTCCTCGTAACTGTAAAATCGGGCGGCAGCCGTCAGCGGCGCGATGCAAAACACGGCAGGGAACGCGACCACCCAACCGATGCGAAACTTCGGAACCAGAGTCAGCAGAGCAAAGGCGGTGGTCGCAGCCACGGCAGCCAAGGCGGCCTCGGCCAACGCGCCATAGGTCGCCGCCGCCAACACCAAAGGCCCCGCCAATCCCGCGACCACGCTCCACAACAACCACGGCTGCGCGTCGGCCCGCGCCAGACGCTCGACCGCCCAGGCATTCAACAAGCCGCTCACGGCGACCGCCCCCATCCAGTGGCGATGCAAGGGCAACATGTCTTCCCAGCCTTCCCCAGCCGGCAAAGCGAACCAGGCGGTGGCGATCGCCAGCAGACCGACCAGCGTCCAGCCACCAAAGCCGTCCCCGCAATGCGTTCCGCTGGACGTCCCCTGCGAGACACCGCCGCTCAATAAAACAGCGGCCACCAACGACCCCAGCAAAGAAAACTGCCAGAATTCGTCAGGCCACCACTGCCCCTCGCGGCGTCCCACGATGCCCACCACCACGGCGACCCACCAACCGATGCCGGTAAGCCCCGCCACCAGCGCCGGCTGCCAGCGGCCCGTCCCCAGCCGCGGGGCCAGCAACGCCGCCAGCACGCCGACCGCGCCGGCGATCAAAGCCGGAACCGCGACACACCACCCCAGCACGATTTGATCAAAGGTCACGAGACCCCCTACCTGGCAAACACGAGATGCGCTGTGACCGACACCTTGTCATCGATCTTGCCGGCACCGTAATCCATCCCCCAGCGGGTGCGATCGATGGCAAACTCCGCATCCAACACCACTTGCGCGTCGCTGACCTTCGCCTTGACCGGAATCCGCACTTCGGCTGTCTTGCCCAGCATCTTCATCTGACCGACCAGCACGGCGCGGCCGTCTTCGCCGGGGATGACCTCGGTCGATTCGAAACGGATGGCGGGGTGCTTACGGACGTCAAAGAAATCGGGGTTCTTCAGATGGTTGGTCAGCTTGCTATTGTCGGACCACAGACTGCGGGCATCGATCTCCATCACCAGTTTGCTTTCCGCCGGCTCGTCGAAGTTGCCATCCGCCTTGGCGGCGAACTTCTTAAATCCCCCCTCGTGCTTCCCATCGGGTTTCCGTCCGATGAACTCGATTTTGGATTCGTCCGCGACAAGCATCAACGTCTCGGCCAGCACGGGGGAGGCAAACGTTCCCAAGGCTAAAGCGGTGACGACAGCCAAACGATTCCACAACATGCGTTTCTACCTCGTTTCGAAGAACAAAAGCCGCCCGAAGATCGCAGGCGGAACCCCTGCAGTCTACCCGAGCGGGCTCGCGGTGGGGAAATTTGCACGCGGCGCAGCCTTCGATGATGATAACCCGGCACGATGATCACACCGCTCAATGATCACCCCGCTTTGGCCGGCTCGGCCGGCCAGCCCTCACTTTCGGAACCTTGCATGATTCACCGCCGCTGTCTTTTCGGTTTCTGCACGCTCGCTTTGCTCGCGGTCGCGTCTTCCGGCAAAGCTGCCTCGCCTTCGCTGAAGGTCCGCAACGTCCGCCGCGTCTTCCACAATGGAGAGCACAACGCGTTTACCGACCTGATCCGCTTCCGCGACCGCCTCTACCTGACCTTCCGCAGCTGCCCCGACGGGCACATGGTCCATCCGACTTCGTCGATCATCATCCTCTCCAGCAAAGATGGCCAAAGCTGGCAACCGGTGCATCGCTTTCACGTGGAAAAACGCGACACCCGGGACCCTCATTTTCTGATCTTCAAAAATCGCCTCTTTGTCTACACCGGGACGTGGTACAGCGGTGAAACGACGATCCCGACCAGCGATTACGACATGAATAAACACCTCGGCTACGCGGTCCATTCCGACGATGGCGAACACTGGACCGATCCGATCATGCTGGAAGGAACCTACGGACACTACATCTGGAAGGCGGCCACCGACGGCGAGCAGGCCTACCTTTGCGGGCGGCGGAAACGGCACTTCACCGACGCGCCTCGCAGCCAACGGGAACTGATCGAATCGGCGATGTTGGAAAGTGACGATGGCCTGATCTGGCGACATCGGGCCCTCTTTCAACCGACGCACGGCGACGAGACCGCTTTTCGCTTCGACCCCAGCGGGGACCTGCTAGCCGTCGCCCGGCGAGGCCGTGATGCCGCCGAACTGCTGCGGAGCCCGCCTCCCTATACCACGTGGGAACGCACCAGCCTCGGCCGCTACATCGGCGGTCCGATGCTGGCCGCCTGGGGTGATCGGCTGCTGGTTGGCGGACGTCGCTCAGGCGGCGACGACGGCCCCAAGACAGCCCTCTACTGGCTCGAGGACGATCGCCTCGTCCCCTGTGCGGAACTCCCCAGCGGCGGCGACAATTCCTACCCCGGCTTCGTCGCCCACAGCCCGACCCGTGGGCTGCTCTCCTGGTACTCGACCCACGAAAAAAACGACGCCGGCAACCCGCTCACGGCGATCTACCTGGCCGATCTCGAAATCGAGTAGCCGCCCTCCGCGCTGCCGCCCTCGGTTCCGCCACCGAGCGACTAGGCTTTGTCAGAAAACTGAAAAGCTGGTCGCGTAGCGACTCCGCGATGTCCCTTCTCCCCCGCCGCGCAGCGGATCGCGGGGGAGAAGGAAAGGATGAGGGGCCGTTTTCTGACAGCGCCTAGTAATTTTCCGGTTCCAGGCTCGGATCGAGCTCGGGAACGGTGACGCCCGCTGCCCGCATCACGGCTTCGATCGCTTCGATCGTGGCAGGCGCGGGCTTGAAATTTCCCGGACGATAGCCCCGCGCGATCCGCAGCGGCGTCCAGCCGTATCGGTTCTCGCGATTCCAGACCTCGACGTCAGCACCCCGCTCGGCCAACAATCGCACCATCTGGGGCAAGCTTTTGTAGGCGGCCCCGTGCATCGCCGTCTCTCCCTGCTGGTCGACCGTGTTGATCGCCGCGCCCCGGTCCAACAGCCACTCGACGGCGGCCAAGGCTTCGGCTTCCGTGCCCGCCTCCTCGCCCGGGGCCCGCGTCCCCGCTCCGGCGGCCGCCATCAACGGCGTCGTGCCGTCGACATTGGGACGCAGCGGGTCAGCCCCCCGTTCGCACAGCAGCCGCATCAGCGGGAGATCGGCCGTGTCCGCGGCGAAGAAGAACGGCGCCGCCCCGCGATGGTTTAAGCGTGCCGGTCGAGCGCTGCCTCGCTCCAAAGTGGCGTTCACATCGGCTCCCAACCGGATCAGTTCGCGGGCAAAGTCCAGGCTACTGACTCGCCCGGAACCGAGCGGCGGCGGATCGCCATCTTCGCCATCACCGCGGTTCGGTTTGCGGACCCAGGTCAGCGTGTGCAAGGGCGTAAAACCAGTCCGCTTATCATTGGGATCGGCGCCCCGGCGAACCAGTTCTAGGGCAAGCTCAAAGTGGCCATTTTCGACCGCCAGGATCAAGGCGCTGGTCCCGCGACGCACCCCTTTGCGCCGCGATCGCTCCGGCTCCATCGCCCGCTCGACCTTGGCGCCCGCTTCCAGCAGCGCGATCGCCGTTTCGAGGCGACCCTCCCGGGCGGCAAACAACAGCGGCGTAAAGCCCGCAGGCAATGCCTGGTGAACATTGGCCCCCGCTTCCAACAACTGTTCGACCACCGCGCGATGCCCTTCGGCCGCCGCCCACATCAACGCCGTTTGCCCGTTCCGCTCGGTCGCCTCGACCTCGGCCCCCGCCGCCAGCAGCAAGGCCACCGGTCTCGGCTTGCCCGTTCGCGCGGCGGTCATCAAGACGCTTTCGCCTCCCGCTTGGCGGGCATTCGGATCGGCCCCGGCCTCTAATAATCGCGCGACGATCGCCCGGTTCCCGTTCAGGCAAGCGAGTGCCAGCGGCATCACGCCGTAGTGATTCGTGGCTTGCACATCCGCCCCCGCCGCGATCAACCGCTCCGTCAAGGCGAGATCATCTTGATAGACCGCCCAGTGTAGCGCGGTCATCCCATCGGGCTGTGCTGCGTCCACCGCACCGGATCCCGCCAGCAAGCGTTCGATCGCCTCCTCGTCTTGCTGGTGCACCGCCTCGACCAGCGTGTCGAGCGGGGCATCGGTCGCGGTGCCCGCCCCCTCCGGTTCCTCCCCCTGGATCGGGGAGGCAACCACCGCGCAGCTAGCGGCGACGATCCCGATCCACAGCAGTGACAGCCCGCGCCCGGCCCGCCCGACGCCGTGCGAGGGGCGTCGACTCGCGGCGGTTTCTCTTCGACTGTTCCTCATCATCACGTCTTCCCCACCGACTCGTTGGACAGCGGCACTTTTCATGAGCGGATTGGGCGCTAGCCCCCGGCCTTCTCGCAACGGGCCGGCGGCTAGCGCCGAAACCGCTCAAAGGACCGATGCACACCGTGAAACACAGGATTTGGATCGAAAAGTGGCGCTGTCCAGCTAGATCGAAAGCGGTTCGAATAGTTCGTCGACCTTACCGTGACTGTCAGCAAACGAATCGAGCTGGACGCCCACTTTGTCCAGCAACGTCAGGTGCAGGTTCGCCAGCGGCGTCGGTCGGTCGTAGCGGATATGGCGGCCACCCTGCATGTTCCCCGCCGCGCCGCCGGCGACCAGGATGGGCAAGTTTGTATGATCATGGACGTTCGGATTCCCCATCCCGCTGCCGTACAGGTACAGCGAATGATCCAGCAAGCTGCCGTCGCCTTCGGGGGTCGCCGCCAGCTTCTGCAGGAACTCCGCAAACAGCGACACGTGGAAGCGATTGATTTTCGCGACCTTGGCGATCTTTTCAGGATCGTTGCCGTGGTGCGTCAACGGATGATGCGAATCGGGGACTCCGATTTCGGGATAAGTCCGATTGCTCGTCTCCCGCGCCAACTGGAATGTGATCACGCGCGTGATGTCCCCTTGCAACGCCAGCACCTGCAGGTCGAACATCAGCCGCGCATGATCGGCATAGGCGGCCGGCACCCCCACCGGACGCTCGAGATCGGGCAGCGGGTTCTCCGCCGCCGTCGCTTCGGCCCGCTGGATGCGGCGTTCCACTTCCCGGACCGCGTCCAGGTACTCCGCCACCTTGTTGCGATCGCGCGGGCCCAGCTGATGCTGCAACCGCGTGATCTCCGCGGTGACCGAATCGAGCAGACTGGCGCGCTGCCGCAAAGCGGCTTGCCGGTCGTCGCGCGATCCGCCCTCGCCAAAGAGGCTTTCAAAGACGATCCGCGGGTGAGCTTCGGAGGGCAGGGGAGTGGTCGGCGACGACCAGGAGAGGTTGTTCTGGTAGACACACGCGTAGCCGTTGTCGCATTGCCCCACGGTCGACATCAAATCCATCGACAGCTCCAGCGAAGGAAGCTGCGTTTGTTGGCCGATCTGTTGGGCGGCGATCTGATCGACCGTCGTCCCCAAGTGGTAGTCGGTACTTTCGGTCCGCTTCGCTTTCGCCGCGCTCAGGAAAGCCGAATTGGAGGTCGCATGCGTGCCCGGATAGGCATTCCGCAGCTCCAGATTCGTGATCGCCGAGACATGGTTTTGGACCGGGGCCAGCGGCTCCAGCGACGGCGACAAGGTCTCCAGCGCCGCCGCCTCGGGCAACGCCCACCGCGACATGTCGCAACCCATCGGCATGTAGACGAACCCCAACCGCCGCAGCCGCGCGGGGCTCGCCACCGTGTCGGCCGAGGCGGTCATCGCCGGGACCATCGCATCGAGCAAGGGCAGGGCCAGCGTGGTGCCGACGCCCCGCAAAAACGTGCGACGCGGTAACGCTTGTTTCGGGATCATCATCGAGCCGTCCTCATCTGAAAGGGAATACTCTGCGCGATACCGACCAACAGCGACGAAAGCCGATAATCGTCTTTCCTCGCTTGCCGCACGATCGCCCGGATCGCCGGGGCGTCACGGTGATCGACGCCGCGTCCCAGGGCGAACGTCAGTAACTTTTTGGTCAGCGTCTCTACGAATAATTCAGGTCGCCGCAACAAGCCTTCCTCCAAACCGGCCACCCCGGCAAACGCGCTGCCGTCGGGCAAGGCGCCCGAGGCGTCGATCGGCTTGCCCGCATCCAACGTCCGCCAGCGGCCGACCGCATCGAAATGCTCCAAGGCATACCCGACCGGATCCATCAAATCGTGACAGCGGGCGCAGCTCGGATCGGCTCGATGGGCAGCCAACCGCTCGCGGACCGACAGCCGCGCATCGACCGTATTGTCGTCCAGCGCCGGCACGTCGGGCGGCGGCGGCGGCGGGGCCATCCCGATGATGTTCTCCAAGATCCAGTGCCCGCGGATCACCGGCGAAGTGCGCGTGGCATAAGAGGTCAGCGTCAGCACGCTGCCATGACGCAACAGCCCCCCGCGGTGACTCCCCGCCGGCAATTCGACCCGCCGGCATCGGCTGCCGTACACGTGCGGGATGCCGTAATGCTTCGCCAGCCGCTCGTTCAAAAAGGTGTAATCGGCACGCAGCAGGTCCAGCACGCTGCGGTCTTCCTCCAGCACGCTCGCGAACAACCGCTCGGTCTCTTCCCGGAACGCCTCCCGCAGGTTGTCATCGAAATCGGGGAACTGCCGCAAGTCGGGCGTCAGCGAATCGAGATTCCGCAACTGCAACCATTGCCCCGCAAAGTTCTTCACCAGCGAGGCAGCGCGGGGATCACCCAACATCCGCCGGACTTCCGTGGCCATCACCTCGGGCTCGCCCAAGCTTCCCGCTTCCGCCCGCTCCAACAATGATTCGTCGGGCAGACTGCTCCAAAGGAAGAACGACAACCGCGAAGCGAGCTCGAACGGGTTCACCGCGTAAGCCGTGCCAGCCGCCACCCCGGCTGGCTGCCGCTCGATCCGGAACAGGAAATTCGGATTCACCAGGATCGCACTCAACGCCCGCTCGACCCCCGCCTCGAAGCCCGCCTCGCCGCGGGCTTGATGAAAGAAGCGCATCGGCTGCTCCAGATCGGCTGGCTCGATCGGCCGGCGATAGGCCCGCCGCAGCAACCCCCTGACGATCCGCTCCCCGCAAGCGACTTCCTCCTTGGGACTGGCCGGCTGGCAGACAAAGATCCGTTCGCGGCTGGCAGTCTTCCCCGGACCGTCGGCTTCATAAGGGCCCGTGATCGATACCTGGAAGACCGCTGGCGTCAGCCGCGGATGACGATGCATGTTGAAGTGAGCTTCGTAAGGCTGTCGCTTGGTCTCCAACAACGATCGCGAACGGCGTGGAAAAGTTACCCCCAGATGATGCAGACCGGCCGAAACCTCGAACCGTGTCTGCAGATGCGCGTCGACCGTTTGGTGCCCTTTGCCGCGCGGCGGCCTCACAGTGAACCGCTCGATCGGTCGCCGGTCGAGCAACACATCGATCTCGTGCGGGCCGTGCAATCCTTCGACTTCCTCATTGCGGTCCCGGGTCAAACGGATCCGCACGTCGTAGCGCCCGTCCCGCGGGAACTGATAGGGGATTAAGGTGCCTCCCCGAGTCCCCAACGGCAAACCGTCGACATGCTGTTCCTGCGTGCGGTCGGCGGGGATGCGAAAGGTGTCACCAGCGGGCGCACGGCGGGGGCGTCCGACCGCCAGGCGGCTGATCTTTTGGGCCGCCGAGATGTACCGCGTCATCAAGGTCGGCGAAAGGTTGCCGACGGTCACGTTGTCGAAACCATGACTCGAAGCGTCGGCCGGCAGCCACGCGGCAGCATCGATTTCCAACGCCAGCAGGTCGCGGATCGCCCGCTCGTACTCAATCCGGGTCAGCCGCCGGAAAGTCTCGGTCCGGCCCGGATGCGGGTTCTGGGCGGCCGTGCGATCGAGCAACCAAGTCAACGCGGCGATCGCTTCGTCGTAAGCTTCCGCCGCAGGCCGCGGCATTTCCGGCGGCGGCATCTGACGCGTGCGGAGACGACGCAGTACCCCTTCCCAAGTCTCGGCTCCTTGCGCGGCGACGGTCAACGGGTCGACCGCCGGGTCGTCCCAGGCGACGCGGTCGAGTTGCAAGTCGGCGGTGGCGGTCGCCGCGTCATGGCACTCGAGGCAATGCGTGGCGACGAATCGCTGCAACACGCCGGCAGCCTCGCGCGGCGACGGCGGTAACGCCTCCCCTGCGGCGGCGTCGGCTCCGGCGGCCCCGGCGAACAGAGCGGCCAAGCTGCACCAGAAGGTGACGCGGTCCCGAATCACCGCAGTAGCAGACTGCCGCTGGGGCGACCGTTGTCGAGGATGAACCGAAGCGAACACAAATCCTCGCTTATCAGAAAAGAGGAGAAAATGACGTGCCCCAAGCTCGCTGCAAACCGCTGCTTTTCCTGAGCGGCTTGGACGCTAGCCCCCGGCCTTTTCCCGACGCGCCAGCGGCGAGCGCCGAAACCTCGCTGCAAACCGCCGCTTTTCCTGAGCGGCTTGGGCGCTAGCCCCCGGCCTTTTTCCGACGCGCCAGCGGCGAGCGCCGAAACCGCTTAAATGATCGGTAAGCACCGTGAAATAAGCACCGTCAAACACCGGAGTTGGATCGATAAGCGGCGATGTCCAGCTGCGGAACCACGACTGCATTATCACGTTCGCCGCAACCCAACGCAACGCGCATCCTGCCTGCCAAGCCCCCGTTGGCCCAATGTTGGACCGTTTCCTCACGCGGCCGCCCCGTTCCCGCGGCCGCCGCCAAGCGACAAAATCGCTGCGGCCGAACGTCCGCGACGTTTTCCTCCCTTTCGTCTCCCCCTCGCGCCCCGGAACGCCTGATGCCTCCGCTCGATCTCGACTTTGTTCGGCAGCAGTTCCCCGCCTTCGCCGAACCCTCGCTGGCCGGCTGGGCCTTTTTTGAAAACGCGGGCGGTTCCTACGCCTGCCGGCAGGTCATCGACCGGCTGACCAACTACTACACGCAGACGAAAGTCCAACCGTATGGGTTTTATCCCGCCTCCCGCGAGGCCGGGGAGGCGATGGATGCGAGCTACCAGCGTCTGGCCCGCTACCTCAACGTGGCGCCCGACGAAGTCCACTTCGGGCCGTCGACTTCGCAAAACACGTACGTCCTGGCACAAGCCTTCGCCGAATCGTGGCAGGCGGGCGATGAGGTGATCGTCACCGACCAGGATCACGAGGCAAACTCGGGTGCCTGGCGGAAACTTGCCCAGCACGGGATCGTCGTCAAGCAATGGTCGATCGATCCGGCGACCGGACAACTCGCCCTGCGAGACCTCGAACCGCTGCTCAGCGACCGCACCAAGCTGGTCGCCTTCCCGCACTGCTCCAATCTGATCGGCCAGTTCAACCCCGTCCGGCAGATCGTCGATCGCGTGCACGCCGTCGGCGGGCTGGCAGTGGTCGACGGCGTCGCTGCCGCCCCCCATGGCTTCCCCGACGTGACGGCTTTGGGAGCCGACGTTTACCTCTTTTCGCTCTACAAAACCTTTGGGCCGCATCAGGGCCTGATGGTCGTCCGCCGCCACTTGCTGGAGCAACTTCCCAACCAGGGGCACTTCTTCAATGCCGGCAGCCTGCGGAAGAAGCTGGTTCCGGCCGGTCCGGATCATGCCCAGATCGCCGCGGCCGCCGGGGTCGCCGACTACTTCGACGCGCTGGCGGCCCATCACTTTCCCGAGCCCCAAGATTTTCCCGAACCGCAAGACTTTCCCGACCCCCAAGACTTTCCCGAACCGCCAGACTTTCCCGAACCCCAAAACTTTCCCGGGCCGCCAGCAGGCGAGGCCGGGCCGCCGGCTGAGGCGACGCGCAGCGCGCGGGTCCGCCAGCTGCTGCAGTCGAGCGAGCAGGTCTGCCTCGAACCGCTCCTCGCCTGGCTCGCCGGCCGCCAGGACCTCCGCATCCTCGGCTCGCGGACGACGGAAGACCGCGCCCCGACGGTGGCGGTCGAGCTCCGCGGGCCGTCGCTGAGCGCGGTCCTGGGCAAGCTCGAGGAACAACGGATCATGGCCGGGGGCGGGCACTTCTACGCCGTCCGTCCGCTGCGGGCGATGGGGATCCCTGCCACGCCGGGCGTCCTCCGGCTCTCCTTCCTGCACTACACGACACCCGCCGAGATCACGCAGCTCTGCACCGCCCTGGAGCGCGCCCTCGGCTGACCGGCAGACACATCCGAGCGGCGCGAACCCGCCTCCGCCAGCACGTCCCACCGCCGTAGTTCGCGCTTCGCCGGAGGCGGGGCAGGGCGAATGAAAAGATTTCGGTCGCCGGATCCATGTTGCCCGGCGTGGTTCATCAGGCGAAGCTTTTTTAGAGCCTATCCGGAAACCAGCCAACTGGCCGCGCAGCGGCTCCTCTCGTTCCCTCTCGCCCCGCGCAGCGGGGGAGAGGGGTAGGGTGAGGGGTTTCCGGAGAGGCACTTAGTCCCCCCTCCCCCAATCCGTTCGCGCGAAAAAGGTGCCCATCATGGACAACGTGAAAGCGAACGGATTGGGGGAGGGGGCCAGGGGGAGGGGCAAGCCGAGGCTCGCTCGGCCTCACGAGATCGCCCCACCAACGCCCCGTTTGCCCAGCTTGGCACATTTGCATCAGCCCAGGGCAGGGCGGTCGACGCGCTGTCCGGCAGCCGGCAGCGAGGGGATTCCCGCAGCGAATTGGAACGCCGATTGCTGGGGCTGACCTGGGAACCTTCCTATCTAGCCGCGGTGGCGGACGAGCGGGGCCGCGGCGCACGGGCGGCGGCCGTTCCTCGACGCCGCGGCAACTGGCAACGCAAAGGAGCCCTGATGAGCAAGACTGCAGCCATTGTCCTCGCCGTGGTCATCGCGATCCCGCTCGCGATTTGCGGCGGCTGCCTCGGTTACGGATTCCTACTTGCCCCGGCCGAAGTCGAAGAGATCGACCAGGTCGAGGCGCCGGTGGAAGTCCCCTGAGCGCGGTGGCAGGGCCACCGCTGAATGGCGTTCACCGCCCCCGCCGCTGACCGCATTTACCCGGCCACCAACAGCGGCCAGCGCGGACGAGCCTGGGGGGAAGCGGCAGGCTGATCGGAAAGAGAAGCGCGGCGACGTTTGGGGCGTGTGGGGGGTGCGAGCCACCGTCGGCGGCTTGACGTGCTTCGGCTGCCTTTGGCATACTCATCGGTCATCAGACGCACCCGTAGCTCAACTGGATAGAGCATCGGTCTTCGGAACCGAGGGTTGGGGGTTCGAATCCCTCCGGGT